>CAMKYP010000193.1 GCA_946477505.1 uncultured Dechloromonas sp.
TAGGGGCAGATGTACTTGCACATGTGCTCCCGCAGGAATCCGGCATTTCCGTAGGTGGCGGCACCATAGAACAGTACCCAGAAAATTTCCCAGGGGCCGAGGGAAAAGCTGCCCACGCTCGACAGCAAGTCGCGAATGGGCGTGAAATACCCGACAAAGGTCAAACCAGTCCACAGCGACAGGCTTAACCACAGGGCATGCTTGGTGGTCTTGACCGCCATTTTGCGAGGAGACCACAACGCGGCATCGAGCTTGATCCGCTTGGGGCGATCCCCCTCCACCAAGCGCTCTATCCAAAGAAATATCTCGGTATAAACCGTCTGCGGGCAGGTATATCCGCACCACAGGCGTCCGGCGACCGCCGTGAAGAGAAACAGCGCCAGGGCTGAAAGCGCCAACAGAATGGCAAGGTAGATGGTGTCCTGCGGCCACAAGACGAAGTCGAACAGGTAAAAACGGCGGGCTTCGAGATCAAAAAGAACCGCCTGCCTGCCGTTCCAGGGCAACCAGCACAAGCCGTAAAAAATGAGTTGGGTGACCCCGACCATGACCCAGCGCCAGCGTTGGAAATATCCCTTGATTGAGCGCGGATAGACCTTCGCATCGACATCGAGCGCGGGTTTTATCTCGATCACTCTTTTACTGAGCTTGTTCTCTGGGAGCATTTGGGGGTTGGCACAGCCGTAACGAGTCGGGATAGACTGCCAAAAGCGTACCACGGGGCAGCAAAATAAGATGTATATTTTTTACATCTTTAATGTGGCAACACCCAAATACATTTCGTATCAGCAGGATGGCACCTATGCACCTGAGCACCTTCACCGACTACACGCTACGCGTATTGATGTATCTGACCGTCGCCCGGGACCGGCTGACAACGATCGCCGAACTCGCCAACGCCTACGGTGTTTCGCAAAACCACCTGATGAAGGTTGTGCACCAGTTGTCCAGAAGCGGGCTCGTCGAATCGGTACGCGGCAAAGGTGGCGGCATCAAGCTGGCACGTCAGCCGGATCAAATCCGGCTGGGGAGCGTCATTCGCGCCAGCGAAGGCGATACCCCCATCGTCGAGTGCTTCTCGGCGGAAAAAAACGGGTGTCGCATTGCGCCGGCCTGCCGCCTGAATCGCATACTTGACCAGGCTTTCGACGGCTTGTTCCAAGCTCTGGATGCCTACACGCTGGCCGACTTGGCAGGCAACGATCAAGAACTGACCGCACTGATGCGGCTGAGCACGCCGCCTAGTCGTACGCCCTACGAATCACCAGGAAAAGCAGCACACCCGGATCGTTCAGACCCAACCCGATAGGCCAATCGCTCCGCCCAGGACAATTAGCCACAGCGGATGTAATTTTGTCTTCAGATTGACGAAAACCGTCGCTCCGACAATAAGCCATGCCGCCCATCCAAAAGCAGCCGCCTGCGCGATCAGCGTGGCCCCCGAAAAAATCAACCCGACGGCAAGCGGCGCCACCCCCAGGCTGATCGCCTTTTGCCAGCGGGCGCCCGCGAATCCCTCCCAACGATCGATCAGGAGGTAGATGGCCATGCTCATCGGCAGGCACATCGCCACGGTAGCCGCCAGCGCCCCGGCTAAGCCGGCAACGTGCCAACCGATTAGCGTAACGACCAGAACATTCGGCCCGGGAGCCCCCTGAGCAATGGCGTAAAGATGCGTAAAGGTGGCATCGTCCATCCAGTGATGGTTTTCAACCACCACGCGATGCATCTCCGGCAACAGCGCCGTCGCACCACCGAAGGCGACGCACGACAGCAGGGCGAATTCGAAAAACAGGGTAACGACGATCATCACGAGCGCCCCAGCCTAACGTACGCCAGCCCGCCGGATAGCGCCAGCCCCGCCAGCATGACCCAGGGCATGGGCCAACGCAACCAGGCAATCGCCGCGACAACCAGAACAGCGAAAGGCAGGAAGGCGGCCTTGCTCTTGATGGCAAGCCCCATGCGCCACGCCATGGCGAACAGCAAACCGCAACCGACGGCGGCGATCCCGCGCAACATGTCTTGAACAACGGGCAAACTACCGTAGCGCTCATAGAGCATGGCCAGCCCAAACACGACCAGCATCGGCCCGGAGAGCAGGCCGACCGGTGCGACAATGGCCCCCAGGGCACCTTGATAGCGCTTGCCGACGACGACAGCCAGATTGACCACATTCGGCCCGGGCAGAAACTGGCACAGGCCGAGCAGCGCGTTGAATTCCTCCGCCGTCAACCATTTCCGCTCCTCGACCAGCATACGCCGGGCAAAGGGCAGCACACCGCCAAAACCGGACAGACCGACTGAGGAAAAGGCCAAAAAAAGCGCCCGGAGGTCCGGGCGGTTTTGGGATTCGGGCGTTGCTGCGGCAGACAAGGGTTTTCTCAGTCTTCCAGCCGGAACTCGGCCGACTTGGCATGCGCCGGCAGGCCTTCACCCTGCGCCAGCGTCGAGGCGATGCGCCCCAGCGTCTGGGCGCCGGCCTGGGACACCTTGATCAGGCTGGTCCGCTTCTGGAAGTCGTAGACACCGAGCGGCGAAGAGAAGCGGGCAGAACCGGAGGTCGGCAACACGTGGTTCGGGCCGGCGCAGTAATCGCCGAGCGATTCCGACGTGTAGTGGCCGATGAAAATGGCACCGGCGTGGTGAATCTGGGCAACCCACGGATCGGGATCGGCCAGCGCCAGTTCGAGGTGTTCAGGGGCGACGCGGTTGGCGATGGCGACCGCCTCTTCGACATCGCGCACCAGAATGAAGGCGCCGCGGTTGGTCAGCGAGGTTTCGATCACTTCACGGCGCGGCATGGTCGGCAGCAGCTTTTCGATGCTGGCCTGCACCCGGTCGATGAAGGCGGCGTCGGTGCAGATCAGGATGGATTGCGCCAGTTCGTCGTGCTCGGCCTGCGAGAAGAGGTCCATCGCCACCCAGTCCGGGTTGCCGGAACCGTCCGACACGACCAAAATTTCGGACGGGCCGGCGACCATGTCGATGCCGACGATGCCGAATACGCGGCGCTTGGCGGTGGCGACGTAGGCGTTGCCGGGGCCGACGATCTTGTCCACCTGCGGCACAGTCTGGGTGCCGTAGGCCAGCGCGCCGACGGCCTGGGCGCCGCCCATCGTGAACACGCGGTCGACGCCGGCCAGGCAGGCTGCCGCCAAAACCAGCTGGTTGTGCTCGCCGCCCGGGGTCGGGACGACCATGATCAGTTCCTTGACGCCGGCGACCTTGGCTGGAATGGCGTTCATCAGCACCGACGACGGATAGGCCGCCTTGCCGCCCGGTACGTACAGGCCGACGCGGTCGAGCGGAGTGATCATCTGGCCGAGCATCGTGCCGTCGGCTTCGGTATAGGACCAGCCCTCCATCTTCTGCCGCTCGTGGTAGGCCTTGATGCGGGCAGCCGCGGCTTCCAGCGCAGCACGGCGCTCAGCCGGCAGTCCGTCGAGGGCCTTCCGCAATTCGCCTTGCGACAGCTCCAGTCCGGCCATCGAAGTAGCGCTCAGCCGGTCGAACTTGTTGGTGTACTCGACGATGGCCGCATCGCCGCGCGCCTTGACGTCGGCCAGAATGCCGGCGACCGTGCGCTCGATGCCTTCGTCGGCCGCCGCCTCGAAGGCGAGCAGCGCATCCATTTGGGCCTTGAAATCGGCCTCAACCGTAGAAAGGCGCTTGATGGCGACCATGGTTTACTTCTCCACCGCCTGGGCAAAGGCGTCGATAATCGGTTGCAGGGTTTCGCGCTTGACCTTCAGCGAGGCCTGATTGACGACGAGGCGCGACGAAATGTCCATGATGTGCTCGCAAGCGACCAGCTTGTTGGCCTTCAGCGTGCCGCCGGTCGATACCAGATCGACAATGGCGTCGGCCAAGCCAGCCAGCGGCGCCAGCTCCATCGATCCGTAAAGCTTGATCAGATCGATATGGACGCCCTTGGCGGCGAAATGCTCCCGTGCTGTCTTGGTGTACTTGGAAGCCACCTTGAGGCGGGCGCCCTGGCGGACGGCATTCTCGTAGTCGAAACCTTCGGGGATGGCGACCATCATCCGGCACTTGGCGATCTTCAGATCGAGCGGCGCGTAGAGGCCCTCACCACCGTGCTCGATCAACACATCCTTGCCGGCGACGCCGATGTCGGCGGCCCCATACTGGACGTAGGTCGGCACGTCAGTGGCGCGAACGATGACCACCCGCACGTTCGGCTGGTTGGTCTCGATGATCAGCTTGCGGGAGGTTTCCGGGTTCTCGGTCGGCACGATCCCTGCTGCGGCCAGCAGCGGCAGGGTTTCGTCGAAAATGCGGCCCTTGGACAGGGCGATGGTGATGGTCGTCACGGGAAGGCTTGCTAAAAAGGCGAAAGCGCCATTTTAGCAGAGCCCCTTACAGATACCCGAGGTGACGCGGCAACCAGAGGGCCAGATCGGGCACAAACGTTACCAGGAACATCGTTCCGGCCATCGCCGCCACCATCCACAACACCCAGGGCACGGTCGATTCCATCGACACGCCGGCCATCCGGCAGGTCACCATCAAATTCACGCCGAGGGGCGGATGGAACTGGCCGAGCGCCATGTTCATCGTGATGATGACGCCGAACCACACCAGATCCCAGTTGAAGTGCATGGCGATCGGCACCAGCAGCGGCAGGAAGATGAAATAGATCGAAATGGCGTCGAGGAACATGCCGGCGATCAGCAACAGCAACTGGATGCTGAGCAGCATCGGAATCTCCGACAGTCCGGTGCCGAGCAAGGCCGCCGCCAGATGGTCGAAGGTGCCCAGCGTATTGCTCGCCCAAGCGAAGACGCTAGCCAGCGCAACGACAGTCAGGATCACCGAGGAAATCTCGGCCGACTCGACAAGCACGTTGTAGATGTCTTTCCAGCTCAGGGTACGGTAGATCACGGTGCCGACCAGCACGCCGTAGAACACCGCGACGACGGCCGCCTCGGTTGGCGTGAACAGTCCGCTGCGCATGCCGCCGAGAATGATCACCGGTGCCGCCAGGCCCCAGCCAGCTTCCTTCAGGCTCTGCCAGAACGGCGGACGCTCTTCCTGCACATCGGCCTCGAAGCCGTGCTTGACCGACAGCCACCAGGCGACCAGGATCAAGGTCAGGCCGGACAGAATGCCGGGAATCATGCCGGCCGCGAACAGCGCCGGCACAGAGGCCTGCGGCACGAGCAGGCTGTAGATCACGAAAGCGATGGACGGTGGGATCAGGATGTCGGTCGACCCTGCGGCGGCAATGACGCCGGCTGTGAACGAGCGCGGGTAGCCGGCCTTGAGCATGGACGGCAGCATCACGGCGCCGACCGCGGCCGAATCAGCCGGCCCGGAACCGGAAATGCCACCGAGGATCATCGCCACCAGGATGGCGACGATGGCCAGGCTACCCCGGCGCTGACCGACCAGCGCCGAAGCGAAACGCACGATGGTCGCCGCCACGCCGGCCTTTTCGAAGATCAGGCCGGCAATGACGAAGACTGGGATGGCCATCAGCGGATATTTGGCGATCCCGGTATAAACATTGGTCGGCAGCGACAACATGCCGAAATCGGCAATCGCTACCACCGCGACGCCGGCCAAGCCCATAGCCACCGCCAGCGGCACGCCGGAAAACATCAGGACAATGAAGATGCCGAAGAGTATCCAGTCCATCACTTGCCCCCTCGCCACAGTACGGCCAGCAGACGGAACACGATGAGTATCGAGAGCACCGGCAGCCAAACGGTGTACCACCATTGGGGCACACCGAGCGACGGAGAGGTCACCTCGAAGCTGTAGTCGTCCCAGGCCATCAGCACACCGTACCAGGCAAGCAGGCCGAACATGAGCAACGAGTAGAAAGCGGCAAAACGGCGGGCAGCTCGGCGCAGAACCGGCTTGCGGTCGACAAAAAAGCTGATGGCGATATGGTGATTGCTGGCGAAGGCGTGCGATGCACCGACCAGCGTCATCACCACCAGCAGCGCCACAGAAATCTCCTCGGTGAAAGCGAAGGAAATATCGGTGAAATAACGCACCAGCACGTTGGCCATGGTGAGCAGGCACAGCACCCCCATCGAGGCGGCCATCAGAAAACGCTCGACACTGCCCAGCGTCAGCTTGCCGCTCGGGGCGGCCTTGTCGGATTCAGACATGGATCATTTCAGGAAAAACGCCGCACCAAGCGCAGTCGGTGCGGCGAGACAGGGACTGAGCTAGGCTCAGCGCTTGGCGATGGCCGCTTCGGCCTTCTTGACCAGATCGGCGCCGATAGTCTTGGCCCACTTGTCGTACACCGGGCGGGTCGCCTGGACAAAGGCGTCGCGCTGGACCGGCGTCAGCTGGGTGACGGTCACGCCGGCCGCCTCGATTTGCTTCAGTACGGCATTGTCGTTGCCGGCAATCCCCTTGCGCGCCTTCTCGACGTTCTCGCGGCCGGCTTGCAACGCCGCCTGGCGCACCGCCTCACGATCGGCCGGGGTCCAGCTGTTCCACACCTGCTTGTTCACGACGAAAATCAGCGGATCGGCGACGTAATGCCACAACGTCAGGTATTTCTGGCCAACCGTCGGCAACTTGGCGGCGACGAAGACCGACAGCGGGTTCTCCTGGCCGTCGACCGCGCCGGAAGCCAGGGCCGGCTGCGCATCGGCCCAACTCATCTGGGTCGGATTGGCACCTAGCGCCGAGAAAGTTTCGTTGTACAGCGGCGAACCGACGACGCGGAATTTCATTCCCTTCATGTCGGCCGGCGAAGCGATCGGGCGCTTCGAGTTGGACATTTCGCGGAAGCCGTTCTCGCCCCAGGCCAGCGGAATCACGTCGCCACGCTTTTCCAGCACGGCAAACAAATCCTTGCCGACCTCGCCCTGGGTCAGCGCGTCAATCGCCTTGTAATCGGGCATCAGGAAAGGCAGCGAAAAGAGGTTCAGCTCCTTGATCTGCGGCGACCAGTTAATCGTCGAACCGATCGACATATCGATCACCCCCTGGCGAATGGCCGTGAATTCACGCGTCTGCTCGCCACCTACCAGCGAGTTACCGGAATAGAGCTTGATGTTGATGCGCCCTTGCGTCTTTTCCTTGACCAGCTCGATCCACCGTTCGCCGGCCTGCCCCCAGGTAAATGCCGTACCCAGGGTGGTCGACAAGCGATACTCGGCACGATAGGTCTGCGCCTGGGCAGCGGCGGCACCCAATAGGGCTGTAGCCACGGCGGTGGCGATGAAGGTTCTGCGCAACATCGATCTCTCCTCGTTCTTCTCGGGCAAAACGCCGATTATGGGGGCAGCCCATGCCATGCGCAACCGGTCGCGTAAACGCAAAAAAGCCCGGCAAGCCGGGCTTTTCGCGATTCAGCAGGACGACT
>CAMKYP010000194.1 GCA_946477505.1 uncultured Dechloromonas sp.
AGACCTGGATGTCGTCGGCGCCGTCGATGACGTGGAAATTGGTCAGGATGTAGCCATTGGGGCTGACAATTACGCCTGAGCCGAGTCCGGAATTGCGCCGGGGCTGGCCTTCGGGGCGATCGCCGAAGAAATGGCGGAAAATTGGGTCGTCGAAAAGAGGATGACGCTGCTGCTTGATTTCCTGGGTTGTGTAGATGTGCACGACCGACGGCAGGGCGGCGCGGGCGGCGTCGCGGTAGGAGCCGGCGGGCGTGCCCCTGGCTTCATCGCCCCCTGCTGGAACTTCTTTCAGGGCGACGACGCCATGGCGTGCAGGCAGCCACTCGGGTTTGAGCGTGGAGACGACAAACAGGATGGCGAGCGCAACCGTAACCGTTTGTGCAAAAATCAGCCATAACCTCTGCATGGAATTGTCTCGAATGAAGCGTGAAGAATTGGTGGACTATCTGGATGGGCTGTTGGTGCCCGGAAAGTTCCGGGATTATTGCCCAAACGGCTTGCAAGTGGAAGGTCGCGCGGAGATCGTCCGCCTCGTTGCCGGCGTTACGGCCAGCCAGGCGCTGCTTGATGTCGCGGTGGCGCGTAATGCCGATGCCATCCTGGTGCACCACGGCTATTTCTGGAAGGGTGAGGATGGTCGTGTCACCGGTATCCGCCGCAAGCGCTTGTCCAGTTTGCTGGCGAACGACATCAATTTGCTGGCTTATCACCTGCCGCTCGATGCACATCCGGAACTGGGCAACAACGCCCAGTTGGCACAACGTCTGGGCTGGGTGGTGGAGGGGCACTTTGGCGATCAGGACATCGCCTGGCTCGGTAGCCTGGTCGGGCCGGGAACCCTGGCGGAGTTGGCCGCCGATGTTGCTCGCGTGCTGGGTCGTCCGCCGCTGGTGATCGGCGAAGGCAGCAAGCTTATTCGCCGCATCGCCTGGTGTTCGGGGGGGGCTCAGGGTTACTTCGAGCAGGCCATTGCCCTGGGGGTCGATGCCTATCTATCAGGCGAAATTTCGGAACAGACCGTTCATCTGGCGCGGGAAAGCGGTGTCGCCTACCTGGCTGCCGGCCATCATGCTACGGAGCGCTACGGCGTTCGGGCGCTTGCCGAACATGTGGCGCAACAGTTTGGAATCGCTTGCGAATTCGTCGATCTCGACAACCCGGTTTGACGCTTTCCCGGCGTCAGGGTCGCAGGCCGTAGCCTTCTTCCTGAATGTCCAGCAGCAGGGCGATTTCCTAAGCGATTTCGAGTGGGAAGCCATTGCACAGCCCGGCCAGGGTATCGTGCGCCAGCCCGGACAGGTAGCCGACGCCGGCCTGGGGCCCCAAAGTCGCGTGGCTTTCTGCGCGATGCGGGGTAATCCTCCAGCATTTTCAACTGGAGATCGGTGTGGTCGAATTGTTTTACTCCGCTACCCGGCCGCTGAAGCGATCGTGCTCATGTCTGGCCAGCGTTTTCATGGCACCGTTGGGATGTCCGAAAAAGAGCATGATTTCGGCCTGTGTAAGGACGGAATGCTCACGCTCGTCCTTTGCTTTGATGCCAAGGGGGGCGCCGGGAAGTCCTCTGGGCACAAGGGTACCTCCGGCGCGGTGGACAGCGGTGGCGGTTCACTCGGGGCGCGGAGAGGCTTTACGGCGGTAGCCGGAAAATGCGAGCGGTACTTCGTCGTCGCCGGGATACCGTCGGCGGCGGCTGAGAAGCTGCGCCATGCCGACGGATACGATGGCACCCACCGCCGCGCTGATCGCCACTTCGAGCCAGTTGGCGCGGGGAGGGAGTGTTCCGGGCAAGGTCGTGCTGAGCGTCACTCCCGCGACGGGGTGCGCGTTGATCGACTGTGCCAGTTGCAACTGATTCTGTGTCTCGATGGCTTTGTTGGCCAGTTCGAGCGCCTGGTCCAATTTTGCGACTTCCTGGGTGAGGAGGTGGAGAGTGGTTTCCAGTTTGAGCAGGCGGGCGTCGGTCTCGTCATGGTCGGCGAGTGGATTGTTTCGCCGTTTGTCGGGGAGGTTTTCCTCGAGGGGGGCGCTAAGCAGCAGGCGATCCATTCCCACGGCACGGTTGATCGCTGGGGCTGCTGCTGTCGGACCTTGTGGGAGCTGGCGTTTTGGCAGCCGGACACGGGTTCCTTCGGCCAAAGGCTGGTCGTTTGTCAGATCGGGGTTGGCTTTTTGCAGGCGCTGTAGCAGGCGTTGGCGTTCGGCAACGGTTGCCGGCTCCTGAGCGTCGGCAATATCTTCCAGGGTCTCGCCTTGGCGGGCCTGCCAGGTGGTACTCCGCCCCGCTTTTCGGGACGGCGGCCGGGGGTCGGAGGGAAGCGTGGCCTGCGGCAGCAGCATCGGGGCTTCCGGCATGAGCACGTATTCGCGTTCGATGTCGTAGCCGCATCCTGCGCGCAGGCCGATGGCGAAGATGGGTTCGTTGACCGGTTTGCTGCCGACGATCTGTAGAATATGGCCTTGCCCTCGCCGAATCAGGCGCGGTTTGGCGGCCGCGACCACCGGCAAGTCGGAGCCGCGCAGAGGAAGCATCGAGAAACAGGCAGCAACTGGCGCTTCCTCGCTATGGTTAAGTATCGGTACTTCCGCCATGAGGGCTTCGCCGATTCGCGATTGCAGCACGATTTCCCCGAAGCCGATGGCGTTCGCCATGGCGGGGGCGAGCAGGGCGGAAAGTGCGACAATGCGGGTCAGTTGGCTGGTCATCTTGCTTTTCGTAAGTCGTTTTTTGTGCTTTTGAGAAAAGTATCACTCTGCTTGTGGTGTGCGGTGAAATATTCCATGCTGCGGCTGCCTTTGGGAGACTCCATTCGTGCGTTACGTTTTCAATCCCCATCCCGTGACATCGCTGCCAATTGCCGGAACCGATGCCCGTTTTCCGGTGCGCCGCATTTTCTGCGTGGGCCGCAACTATGCCGAGCATGCACGTGAAATGGGAGCGGCCGAGCAGGCCGAAGGGCGCGAGCCGCCATTCTTCTTTACCAAACCGGCCGATGCGCTGGTCGGGGGCGATGGCGAACTGGCGGTGGTCTATCCCTCGCTGACCGCGAATCTCCACCACGAAGTGGAAATGGTGGTGGCCCTGTGCGGCGGGGGCGAGAATCTTGCTGTCGAGGATGTGCAGCGCCTGGTTTTCGGGTATGCGGTCGGCCTGGATCTGACCCGTCGCGATATCCAGGCGCGGGCCAAGGAAAGGGCTCATCCCTGGGATATGAGCAAGGGATTCGACCACTCGGCTGTCGCTGGAGTCATCACCCCGGCAGCGCAATGCGGCCATCCGGCGACGGGGCGTATCTGGTTGAACGTCAATGGGCAACTGCGCCAGCAGGGAGACCTCGCCGACATGATGTGGAAGGTGCCGGACATCGTCGCCAATCTGTCGACGATGGTGCGACTGGAAGCGGGCGATCTGATCTACAGCGGTACTCCAGCCGGGGTCGGGCCGTTGCTGCGTGGCGATGTGCTGGTGGCTGGCGTGGAGGGCGTTGGCGGCCTGCGTGCCCGGATTGTCTGAGCAGGCGGCTCTCTTTATTTCGGGCGCTTGTCGATCACCCGCCTGGCCTTGCCGGCCGAACGTTCGATGCCGCCAACCTCGACCACATTGATCCTGGCAGATACGCCTATGTAGGATTTGATGTGGTGTTGCAGGTCATGTGCCACAAATTCCTTTTCCGGACCGCTGGCGAATTCGAATTCGGGTTTGATTTCCACATTCACCTTCATTGAGTCCAGGTGGCCGTCGCGGCTGACTTCGATCTGGTAGTGAGGCGACAGTTTGGCTTGCTTGAGAATCAGTTCCTCGATTTGCGACGGGAAGACGTTGACGCCGCGGATGATCAGCACATGTCATCCGAACGGCCGGTAATGCGGTCGATCCGGCGCATCGAGCGGGCGGTGGACGGCAGCAGGCGGGTCAAGTCGCGGGTGCGGTAGCGGACGATGGGCATCGCTTCCTTGGTCAGCGAGGTGAATACCAGTTCGCCCTGACTGCCTTCGGGGAGAACTTCGCCGGAGGTCGGGTCGATGATCTCGGGGTAGAAATGGTCTTCCCAGATGACTGGGCCGTCCTTGGTTTCTGCGCATTCGTTGGCGACGCCCGGGCCGATGACTTCGGAGAGTCCGTAGATGTCGATGGCGTCGATGCCGAAGGTGGATTCGATCTCGCAGCGCATCGCGTCGGTCCATGGTTCGGCGCCGTGGATGCTGATGCGCAGGTTGGTGCTGCGTGGATCGATGCCCTGGCGGCGGAACTCGTCGGCAATGTTCAGCATGTACGACGGGGTAACCATGATGATGCTCGGCTTGAAGTCGCAGATCAGCTGAACCTGTTTTTCAGTCTGGCCGCCGGACATCGGGATCACCGTACAGCCGAGCTTCTCGGCACCGTAATGGGCGCCCAGGCCGCCGGTGAACAGGCCGTAGCCGTAGGCAACATGGACGATGTCGCCGGGGCGGCCGCCGGAGGCGTAGATGGAGCGGGCGATCAGATCGGCCCAGGTGTTGATGTCCTTTTTCGTGTAGCCGACGACGGTCGGCTTGCCGGTCGTGCCGCTGGAGGCGTGGATGCGGACGACCTCCTCACGCGGTACGGCAAACATGCCATAAGGGTAGTTGTCGCGCAGGTCCTGCTTGGTGGTGAAGGGAAATTTCGCCAGGTCGGACAGCGATGTGAAATCGTCCGGGTGTACGCCCGCACGGTCAAAGGCCTGCCTGTAGTGGGGGACGTTGCGATAGACGTGGTGCAATGTCCATTTGAGGCGCTCCGCCTGCAGGGCGGCAATCTCGTCGCGGCTGGCGTTTTCGATGGCATGCAAGCCTTGTTTCATCGCTTTCCCTCCTCTGAACAGTTGATTCTGGAGGGGGTAAAAAAGAGGGGCTTGACCCAGATCAATTTGTCATGATTTGCTGCCGCTGCCGCTGCCGCTGCCGCTGCCGCTGCCGCTGCCGCTGCCGCTGCCGCGAGCATGACGTGCGACAATGAGCGCCATGTTTCGCACTGCCGTCGGCGGGCTGATCGCCCACGCCTTTCCCATCCTGATTGCCCAGTTGGCCTCCATTGGCATGATGGTCGTCGATACGGCTGTTCTCGGGCACGTCAGTCCGGTTGATCTCGCTGCCGTTGCCATTGGGGGCGGTATCCACATTTCGGTCGTGTTTGCCCTGGTTGGTGTTCTCCAGGCCGTCGCGCCGGTTGTTGCGCATCTGCACGGCGCGGGACGCGACGATAAGGTGGCCGACGTCCTGCAGCAGGGTTTCTGGCTGGCGGTGTTGCTCGCCATTCCCGGCATTCTGTTTTTGACCCATCCAGGCGCCGTTCTCGGCGTTTCCAGCATGGACTTCGTCGTCGAGACCAAGGTTCGGCAATACCTCGGTCTGCTTGCGTGGAGTTTGCCGGCCGCTTTGTTTTACCGGACTTTCTATGCCTTTTGCAATGCGCTCGGCAAGCCTCGCGTGCTGATGGCCATCGGCCTGCTCAGTCTGGCACTGCATGCCCTCCTTGCCTGGGGGTTTGCCGCTCAGGGTTGGCTGGGCGAACCTCTTGGCGTGGCGGGCTGCGCGCTGTCGAACGTGCTTGTCGGTTGGTTGGCCTGTGCCAGTGGCGCGCTTTACCTGCAACTCGGGCCTTTAGGTAGACGCTATCGGCCGTTCGCCAACTGGTCACGGCCACGGTGGTCGGTCTGGCGGGAATTACTGCGCCTCGGCGTTCCGATGGGTTTTTCCAACTTGGTTGAAATCACGTCGTTTACGCTGATCAGCCTATTTGTCGCATCGCTCGGCGCTACGGTGGTGGCGGGGCATCGTATCGTCGCCAATCTGTCGGCGTTGACCTACATGCTGCCTCTATCGCTCGCCATTGCGACCATGGCGGCGCTCGGCCAGGCGCTTGGTGCGCGGGATGATGCGCGGGTGCGGGCAACGGTCCGGGCGGGGCTGGCCTTGTCGGCGGCCTCCTCGTCGGTGGTCGGTCTGCTGCTGTGGTTGTCGGCCGAGCCGGTGGTGGCCGCCTACACCGATGATCCGGATGTCCGCCTGATTGCCGTCGGCTTGGTCGGTTACGTCGCCATTTATCAGTTTTTCGATGCCCTGCAAACGGTGGCCGGGCATTGTCTGCGCGCCTATCGCGTGACCTTCGTGCCGATGCTGGTGCAGACCTTCTGTTTCTGGGGGATCGGTTTGCTTGGCGGGGCCTGGCTTTGCTACCGCTGGATGCCTCCGCTCGGTGTTGCCGGATTCTGGCTGGCTTCGGTGTTCAGTTTGATTTGCGCTGCATGCCTGCTTTTGCCGCTCCTGCGCAAGGCTATGAATGCTACGTAACACATCCTGTAATTATGAATTTTGGCCTGATCAAGTTTTTGATCTATGTGATAAGATTTCGGGTTACAAACGGTATAACCGGGTGGGGTCGGGGGACAGTTCGGCCACTGCTCATGCTCGCAACTCAACTAAACGCAAGGAAAGCGCATGAAAATTCACGAATATCAGGGCAAGCAACTCCTGAAGAAATTCGGCGTTACGGTTCCGCGCGGGATTCACTGCACGACCGTCGAAGACGCAGTCAAGGCAGCCGAAACCCTGGGCGGCAAGATCTGGGTGGTGAAGGCCCAGATTCACGCTGGTGGCCGCGGCAAGGGTGGTGGCGTCAAGGTCGCCAAGTCCCTGGATGAAGTGCGTCAATACGCGAGCCAGATCCTGGGCATGCAACTGATCACCCACCAGACCGGTCCGGAAGGCCAGAAGGTCCGTAACCTGCTGATCGAAGAAGGCGCTGACATCCAGCACGAATACTACGTTGCCGCGCTGACCGATCGCGCCACCCAGTCCGTCGCCATGATGGCTTCGTACGAAGGCGGCATGGACATCGAGGAAGTTGCGCACAAGACCCCGGAAAAGATCGTCAAGGTCTTCATCAATCCGCTGGTCGGCTTGACTGACGAGCAGGCCCTGACCCTGGCCAAGGGCATGGGCATGCTGGAAACCTCCATTCCGCAATGTGTCGATACGCTGAAGAAGCTGTACACCTGCTACATGGAAACCGATGCATCGCTGGCGGAAATCAACCCGCTGATCCACGAAAGCAACGGCACCGTCAAGGCGATTGACGCCAAGTTCAACTTTGACTCCAACGCCCTGTACCGTCAGGAAGAGATCGTCGCCATGCGCGACCTGGACGAAGAAGACGCTGACGAAATCGAAGCTTCCAAGTTCGACCTGGCCTACATCTCCCTCGACGGCAACATTGGCTGTCTGGTGAATGGTGCCGGTCTGGCCATGGCCACCATGGACACCATCAAGCTGTTCGGCGCCGAGCCGGCCAACTTCCTGGAC
>CAMKYP010000195.1 GCA_946477505.1 uncultured Dechloromonas sp.
CCCCTTCTCTTTCTCGCCCTGAGCAGCCTGTCGCTCGCCTTGTCGCTGGGCAGCGTCGACGGCGGCGGGCTGGCACTGACCCGAGCCCCCGACGCCGAAGCGCAGCTCGGGCAAGTGGCCAGCCGTTCGCTGGCCGCGCTCGCTGCGTTGTTGCTGCTGGTCCTGACGACGCCGCTGCCGGACCTGATCGACCTGCTCCGCCGCCTGAAAACCCCGGCGCTACTGCTCGACCTGACAGTGCTCGGCTACCGCATGCTGTCGGTTTTCTCGGCGACGGTGCATGACACGGTGACCGCGCAGACGGCGCGTCTCGGTTACGCCACGCGTCGCCATGCCTGGCGTTCGCTGGGCGGACTGATCGCCAATCTCGCCGTGCAGGTCTGGCAACGCGCCCAGGCGCTGCATGTCGCCGCACAGGCCCGCAACAGCGACGGGCCGCTGCGCTTCATGGCGCGAACCTTCCCGCACGCCCGGCGCGACAGCTTGCTGGCGCTCGCCGGCGGGACGCTGCTCATCACAATCGGGCAACTGGCATGACGGTGCCGCGCGACGACATCCTGCTGCAATTCGAGCAGGTGGCCTTTCGCTATGCCGACGGCAACACCGGCCTGGACGGCTGTTCGCTGGACATCCTGCGCGGCAGCCGCAATGCGCTGCTCGGCGCCAACGGATCGGGCAAGACGACCCTGTTCCAGCACGCCAACGGCCTGTTGCGCCCGACCAGCGGCACGGTGCGCTATGCCGGCCAGCCGGTCGACTACGGGCGCAACGGACTGCGCGAACTGCGCAGCCGGGTCGGCATGCTCTTCCAGAATCCGGATCGCCAGCTCTTCTCGGCCAGCGTCGCCGAGGACGTTTCCTTCGGCCCGCTCAATCTCGGCCTCGACGACGACACCGTGCGCCGGCGCGTCGCCGCTGCCCTGGCGGCGGTTGGCCTGGCCGACATCGGCGAGCGGCCAGTGCATCAACTCAGCTTCGGGCAGAAAAAGCGCGTCTGCATTGCCGGCGTGCTGGCCATGCATCCCGAACTGCTGGTCCTCGACGAACCCAAGGCCGGCCTCGACCCGGCCATGCAGGCCGACCTGCTGGCGATTCTCGACGATCTGCACGAGCAGGGCATGAGCATCCTGCTGTCCACGCACGATGTCGATTTCGCCTATCGCTGGGCCGATCACATTCACATCATGGCGGCCGGGCGTTGCGTGGCGAGCTTTCCCGCCGGCGAACTGCCGCAACGGACCGCCGAACTGGCCGCCGCCGGTTTGCCGCTGCCGTCGGTAATCCCGCTCCATGCCCGGCTCGCCGCGCAAGGCCTGGTACCCGCCGAGCCGCGCCCCCGCTCAACCGATGCCCTGCTGGCGATGCTGCCCGGGGCGCTTCAACCCGAGGAAAAACCATGCACTATCGCCTGAACCACGCTACGGCCTGCCGGAGCAAGCCCTGATGGCCGGCAAGATCTGGTTTGTCGGCGCCGGCCCGGGCGACCCCGACCTGATCACCGTCAAGGGCCGCAAGCTGCTGGAAGCATCGGGCGCGGTGCTGTTCGCCGGCTCGCTGGTCGACCAGGCGGCAACGCTGTTCGCGCCCGAGGGCTGCGAAATCCGCGACTCCAAGGACATGACGCTGGAGGAAATGACCGAGTGGCTGATCGCGGCGGCTGAAAAGCACGAAACCGTGGTCCGCCTGCAAACCGGCGACCCCGGCCTCTACGGTGCACTGATCGAGATGACGCGGCCGCTGACCGCCGCCGGCATCGCGTGGGCCGTGGTGCCGGGCGTTTCCTCGGCGATGGCCTCGCTGGCCGCCGCCGGCGAGACGCTGACCCTGCCCGAAGTCACCCAAACCGTGATCCTGACCCGCGTCGCCGGCCGGACGCCGATGCCGCCCGGCGAAGATCTCGAATCGCTGGCCGCGCACAAGTCGACACTGTGCATCTACCTGTCGATCACGCTGCTGCACAAGGTCCAGGACGCGCTGCTCGCCGCCGGCTGGTCTGAAGATGCACCGATCCTGGTGGTGCAGAAAGCGAGCTGGCCGGGCGAGGAAAAAATCGTGCGCGGCACGATCAAGGACATCAAGCGGAAATGCCAGGACGAGAAAATCGCCAGCCAGGCCATGATCGTCGCCAGCCCAACGCTGGGCGCCGCCGATTGGCCGAATCTGATCCGCTCCAAGCTCTACGACCCTACCTTCACGCACCGCTTCCGCAAGGCATCTGAGAAACCCAATGACTAACGACACCACCCTCCTCCTCGTCGGCCACGGTTCGCGCGGCCGCGAAGGCAACACGGAAACGATCAACTTCGCGGCCCAGTGGCGCGAGCGCCATCCCGAGTGGCGCATCGAGGTCTGCTTCATCGAGCACGCCGACGTGCTGCTCGACGAAGGCCTCGACCGCGCCGCGCGGGGCGCCCGGCGGGTTGTCGCCATTCCCTTCATCCTCAACGCCGCCGGCCACGTCAAGATGGAGCTGCCGCACGCGCTGGAAGAGGCGCGCGAACGCCACCCCGGCGTCGAGTTCGTCGTCACCCGCCACCTCGGCATGGGACGCGAGATTTTCGCCGTGCTGCAGGGGCAGCTCGACCGCCTGATGAAGCAACTGGCCATGCCGGACCCGATGACCACCGGCGTCATCCTGCTCGGGCGCGGCTCGTCCGACGCCGGCGCCAACGGCGAACTCGCCAAGATGGCGCGCTGGATCTTCGAGGACAACGACCACGAACTGGTCGACCTCGCCTTCACCGGCGTCACTTGGCCGCGCCTGGAAACCGTGGTCCAGCGGCAGGTCCGGCTGGGCATGATGCAGATCGCCATCGTCCCGGTCTATCTGTTCACCGGCGTGCTGATCGAGCGCATCAAGGAGCAGGTTGAACGCCTGCAACGCCAGTACCCGCAAATCAGTTTCGCGCTCGGCACGCATTTCGGCTTCGACAAGGGCATTTTCGAACTGCTCGACACCAAGGTCGGCGGCGAACAGCCGGCCGGCGGCATGCTCGAATGCGACGGCTGCAAATACCGCGAACTGGCCGAGGAAGAACATCTGCACGATCACAGCCACACCGCCACCGGCGGCGGTTGCGCGCACGGCCATGATCACCATCAAGGACACGATCACGGCCATGCGCATCATCACGGCTGTTCACACAAACATGACTGATCGCACGGAGACGAGCATGACGACCCAATTCAATACCGCCACCGAACAACTGACCGCCGCCGGCCGCGCCATCGAGCACGAATCGTTCGCCGTCATCGATGCCGAAGCCGGCCCGCACGGCTACACCGCCGAACAATGGCCCTTGGTGCGCCGGATGATCCACGCCAACGCCGACTTCGAATTCAACGGCCTCACCGCCTTCCACCCGGACGCAATGACCGCCGGCTTCCAGGCCGTGCTCAAGGGCAACACGCCGATCGTCGCCGATGTCGAAATGATCTGCGTTGGCCTCTCCAAGCCGCGCCTCAAGCATTTCGGCCTGACCACGCACCACTACATTTCCGACGAGGATGTGATCGAGCAGGCCAAGGCCGAAGACACCACCCGCGCCGTGCAGGCGATGCGCAAGGCGCACCGCGAAGGCAAGCTGGACGGGGCCATCGTCGGCATCGGCAATGCGCCCACCGCGCTGATCGAACTGGTCCGCCTGATCCGCGAGGAAGGCGTGCGCCCGGCACTGGTCGTCGCCATGCCGGTCGGTTTCGTTTCGGCGGCCGAGTCGAAGGACCTGATGATGACGGTCAACGAAGTGCCGTGGGTCGCCATCAAGGGCCGCAAGGGCGGCTCGACACTGGTCGTCGCGGCCATCCACGCCATGTTGTCGCTGGCCGAAGCGGCGCAGAAGAAACAGGTCGCCTGAGCCAAATACCCGATGAAATATAGCGGCAAATATGGCGAGTATCGTGTGCTCGCCTGTCTCCTTGAGGAAGACATCGAAGCCTATCCGGCCATTCGGCACAACCAGTGCGACTACGACCTGACCGCAATCACCAATGCGGGGAAAGTCGTACGCATTCAGGTCAAGACCAGCGAACTCGCCAACGCAGCGACCAACAATCCATTCAACATCGACCGGCACTACGATTTTTTGGTGGCAGTGATTATTGAACCCCAGGCCGGTGCGGGCCCGGATGGACCCGTCACCGCATCAAGCGCCCGCTTTTTCGTCCTCTCGCGGGATGAAGCGCTTGCCATCAAAGGAGACTGCAAACTGCTCGGCCTGAGTCAGCAACGCAACAAGGTATTTCAGGTCAAGGATGCGCTGCTCCCCTTTGAAGACCAATGGTCAAAAATCAGGGAATTCGAGGCATGACTGACGCCAAACCGGAAAAGGTCCGCAAGGGCGACGCCAAGCGCGAGCGCGGCAACCGCACCGGCTTCACCACCGGCGCTTGCTCGGCGGCGGCGGCGCGGGCGGCGACGCTCGGGCTGTTGCAGAGCGAAGTGCCGGAAACCGTCGTCTGCCGGCTGCCCAACGGCCAGGATGTCAGCTTTGCCGTCACCGACGGCAGTGTCGAGGAAAGCGCCGGGTTGGCGCACGCGGTGATCATCAAGGATGCCGGCGACGACCCCGACGCGACCCACGGCGCGCACATGACCGCCGATGTCCGCATCCTCAGGCATCGCGCTGGCGAAATCGTGCTCAAGGGTGCCGCGCCGCAACATCATCGACAACGTGCGCGCGGTGGCCGGCGAACTGCTCGACCACGACGGCCTGGAAGTCACTATTTCGGTCCCCGGCGGCGACGAGATGGCGAAAAAGACGCTCAACGCCCGCCTCGGCATCCTCGGCGGCATTTCCATCCTCGGCACCACCGGCATCGTCCGTCCCTATTCGACCGCCGCGTTCCGCGCCAGCGTCGTGCAGGCGGTCGATGTCGCCGCCAAGCAGGGCCAGACCAGCGTCGTTTTCACGACCGGCGGCCGCACCGAGAAATTCGCCATGAAGCAGTTGCCGGCACTCGACGAGTCCTGCTTCGTGCAGATGGGCGACTTCGTCAAGGCGGCCTTCACCAGCGCCATCAAGCGCAAGGTGCCGAACGTCTATATCGGCGCCATGGTCGGCAAGCTGACCAAGATGTGCCAGGGACTGGCCGTGACGCACGCCTGGAAGGCCGAAGTCGACCGCGACATCCTCGCCGACTCGGCGCGCGAAGTCGGCGCCCCAGACGACCTGATCGAGGAAATCCGCGCCGCCGAAACCGCCCGCTTTGCCGCCGAACGACTGGCCAAGCTCGGCCTGGCCGTCGAATTCCACCGCCAGCTGGCGAAAAAGGCCATCCGCAGCCTCAAGGCCCACTATCCGGGCGACTACCACCTCGCCGTGCTGGTCTGCGACTTCGAAGGCCAGTTCATTTGCCGGGTCGATGAAGAGGATGCGGCATGAGCCTCGCCCTGTCATCCGAGATCGCGTATCGCGTCAATGAACCCATCAACGTGGACACCGCCATCGCGCTCTACCGCCGCTCCACCCTCGGCGAACGGAGGCCGGTCGACCGCCCGGAGGCATTCGCCGACATGCTCCAGCATGCCAACCTGACCATTTCGGCCTGGCATGGTACGCAGCTGCTCGGCATCGCGCGCTCGCTGACCGATTTCAGCTATGTCGCCTATCTGGCCGATCTGGCGGTCGATGCCGATTACCAGAAGCAGGGTATCGGCAAGCGACTGATCGAGGAAACCCGGAGCCGTCTCGGCGCAAGCTGCATGCTGGTGCTGCTCGCCGCCCCCAAGGCCAACGATTACTACCCCAAGCTGGGTTTCGAGCACAACCCACGCGCCTGGATGTTGAGAAAACCATGACGCCCGAAACAAAAACACCGCTGACCGCCACCCTGCTCGGCATCCTCGACGACGGCTGGGCCGGCCTTTCCGATACCGCCCGCCAGCGGCTGGCGACAGCCGACGTGGTGATCGGCGCCGGGCGCACGCTCGATCTGGTTCGTCCGCATCTGGCCACCGGAGCAGAAATACTCGACATGGACGGCAAGCTCGGCCAGGTCGCCGGCTGGATTCTGGATGCCCGCGCGCAGGGCAAAAGCGCCGTCGCGCTGGCCACCGGCGACCCGCTGTGCCACGGCATCGCCTCGTGGCTGACCGGCAAGCTCGGCCGCGACGGCTTTGCGATCATTCCCGCCGTATCGACGCTGCAACTCGCCTTTGCCCGCTTCAAGACGGCCTGGCAGGACGTGAAGATTTCAACCTGCCACAGCGCCGATGCCGGCGAATGGTTTGCCGGTGCCACGCCGGAACACGGTCTCTACAAGCTGATGCGCGCCATTGCGCTGCATCCCCGCGTCGCCCTGTTCACCGGCCCGGAGAACACGCCCGACCGGCTGGCGCGGGCGCTGATCACCGCCGGCTACGGCGAAGATGTCAAGCTGTCGGTCGCCTGCCACCTGCTGCTCGACGATGAAATCATCCACACCGGACTCACTCCGGCCGAGGCAGCGCACATGACTTTCCCGCAGCCCAACGTCGTCCTCGTCGAGCGCACGCCGGATGCCGCCCAACCGAGCTTCGGGCTGGAAGACCTCGAATACATCCAGCGTTCGCCGGAAAAGGGCCTGATCACCAAGCAGGAAGCGCGCGCCCTGTCGCTCGCCAAGCTGCGCATAAAGCCCGATGCCCTCGTCTGGGACATCGGCGCCGGTTCCGGTTCGGTCGGCCTCGAATGCGCCCGGCTGGCGCCGCACGGCCACGTCTGGGCCATCGAGAAGAATGAAGGCGATGCCGCCAACGCCCGCGCCAACGCCGAGCGCTTCCGCATCGGCAACTACACGCTGAACGAAGGCAAGGCGCCGGCCCTGCTCGACACCTGGCCGGACCCGGACGCCGTCTTCATCGGCGGCTCGGGCGGCGAACTCGGCGAGTTGATCAGTCTCATCCTCACCCGCCTGAAACCCGGCGGCCGGCTGGTGATGAACTTTGTGACGCTGGAAAACCTCGCCACTGCCACCGCCGCGCTCAACGCCAGCGCAGCGGCCTGGGATGTCGTCCAGCTCCAGGCCAGCCGCTCGCAGCCGATCCTCGACATGCACCGGCTCGCCGCGCAAAACCCGGTGTGGGTTGTCACGGCGGCCAAGGCATAAACCATGTACGCCTCCACCTTCATTTTTGGCAAGAAGCAGTTCGATGCGCGCTTTCATCAACTGGATCAAGCCATCGCCGAGGCGGCCAAGACCATTCCCGGCTATCTCGGCGAAGAGGCTTGGGAAAACCCGCAAACCGGGCTGTTCGCCAACGTCTACTACTGGGAATCGCTGGATGCCTTGCAAGCC
>CAMKYP010000196.1 GCA_946477505.1 uncultured Dechloromonas sp.
GCTTCTTGTTGATGAGTGTGCCGACGCCATAGCCGGCAGCGCCCGCGCCGGCAACCATCCCGCCCGCTGCTGCGAGGCCGGCGGCACCGCCGGAAGCCAGGGCGCCGAGCGTGGGCGCGGCCAGCGCGGCACGGGCGCCGCCCATGAGCAGGCCGCCCGCCGCCTTGGCGCGCGTCATACCGCTTTGCGCAAGGTCTTTGATGGCGCCGCCGATCCGGGCCATGCGTCCCTGCGGTTTGGCACCGCCGGGCGCTGAGGCCGGCCCCTTGGCGATGGGCTTGCCGTCCGGGCCGAGGATGCCGCCGGGCTTGTCGGGCAGGCCGGGGAGTCCTGGCATGCCGCTGCCGGGCATGTTGGTGACAAAGACCGGGAGGCCAGCGCCGCCCGCCGCGCCGGCTGCGCCGCCCAACACGTCGCCCAAGGGGCCGGCCTTCTTGCCGAACAGGCCGGCGAGCTTGGGCACCCAGGCAAAGGCTTTGCCGAGGATACCGATGGTGAGCGAGACGGTGCCGGCCACGGCGGCCAGCGCGCCGACGCCGGCCACGGTCAGCCCGATCCACTTGACCGTTTCCTTGTTGGCGGCCACCCAGTCGCCGACCTTGCCGACGACGGTGTTGAGGTCGCCGATGACGGGCTTCAACCATTCCACCGCCGGCTCGGCGAGCAGCGCCATGACGTTCTCGACGGAGCCGGTGAGGGCGTCCCAGACGTTCTTGGTGCTTTGCGTGATGCGCTCGATGCGCTGTTGCAGGCTGGCTTGTTTCTCCAGCTTCTCGATGGCGTCCTGATAGCCCTTGAAGCCCTTCTCGGCGATGATCATGGCCGGGCGGCCCGCTTCGACGCCGAAGAGTTTCTTGAAGAGGTTGAGGCGGTCAGCCTGCGTCATGACCTGGGCTTTTTCAAGCTGTTTAACCAGATTGTCCACGCCCTTGAAGTTGCCCTTGCTGTCGAAGAATTCCAGCGTGATGCCGTATGCCCGCAGGTCTTCGTTGATGGCCTTCATTTCCTTGCTGTTCTTCGCCAGCCGGTCTTTCGATTCGGCGGTGCGGGTGAGCAGCATGGCGAAGTTGGTGCCCCAGCTCGATCCTTCCAGGGAGACGCCCGCGCCCATACCTTGCAGCGCGAGGAGCTTCTTGGCGTTGTCCAGGCCGGTGAGACCGAGGATGTTTTGCGTTGCGCCGGAATAGGCCGCTGCACTCTTGAGTTCATCCGGCGTCATGCCGAAGGCGAACTTGGCGCGCTGGGTGAGGTCGGCCATCTTCTCCAGCTCGTTGTCGGCCAGCCCGTAGGCTTCGCGCAGCTTGGCGACCATCGTGCCGGCTTCTGCGGGCGGCAGCTTCAACACCACGGCCAGATGCGAGGCGGCTTTCAGGCCACCTTTAAGCACCACGTCCAAGGCGGTGCCTTGTTCCAGGAGCGCGGTGGCGACGTTGGCGAAATCGGCGGTAGTACCGGGCAGCACGTTGCCGAGTTCGATGGCTTGCTTCTTGATCTCGGCGAACTCGGCGCCGATCTTGCCGGTGCGGTCCATCATGGCAACCTGCAAGTTGGTGACGGCGTCATCCAGGCGGGCATAAGCCATGACCGGCTTGGCGGCGAAGTCCTGCACCGCCGAACCGAAGAGCTTCATGCCGACGCCGGCAGCGGCTAGCTTGCCGGATAGTTGCGAGATGGCTTCGCCGACGCGCTGGAAACCGCTGGTAGCTTTCCCGGTCTGCTCTTGCGCCGTGCCGCCGAATTGGCGCATGACGCCGCTTGCCATGTCTTTGGCCGAGATTAAAATGCCTATTCCAAGCATCTTGTCCATCAGGGGCTCCCGTGAAGATTCGTGACTACGTTAAAGCGGTGGTTTTCCTCCTGACGCTCGGCCTGTGGCTGTATGCGTCGGTGGATGTGGCCCGCGCTGCCGATGGCTGGGGAAATGCAGCCCTGGGGATCGGGCTGCTGTTTGTGGTCTTTTTCGTGTTGCTCGGCGCGCTGTTCTGGGTGATCGATATTTCGCTGGCGGTCGGCAACCGTATCACCGGGTTTGAGCGCCGCTGGGGCGGCGATTAACCTGCGTTGGCGGCCTTGTGCCGATCGAGGGCCAGCTTTCCCCACTGGATCAACTCATCGGTGTCCAGGTTGTCGATCTCGGACGGCTGAAAGTTGAACGTGGTCGCCAGAATGGCGGCGCAGTTCCAGACTTCCGAGTTACTCAGCCACCATATCCCGAAACGTGGCCTGGAGTGCGCGGTAATCCGCCACGTCCAGCTCCTCCATGTCTTCGGGCGTCAGGGTGGGAGTGCAGAGCAAGGCGAGCAACGCGATTTCCTGCTCAGATTCCTTGTCGGAGAAGCGGTGCGCGGCCTTGATGTCCTTGACCTTGGCGCGGCGCAGTTCCATCGTGGTGATGGATTGGCCGGCGGCTGTCTTGATGGGGTGCTTCAGGATATATTGCTGCATGGTTGGCTCCTTCGTTGATGACGGAGCCAGTATCGCGCCCGGTTTCCTAATTCACTTTCAACGTGGATTAGCAAATTTCAGAACGCGGTTTAGTAGGCCAGCGCGAGGGGCGTTTTTGGCGGCGCGTTCTGTGTTGCACGGGTTGAAAGTTGTTTGCAGCGACTCTTCCCACTTCTTCCCGTCTTGTCCCGCGTGTTCCCTCGTTATCGTGCATCCCTTTGGGGATTTATCTCACGTCCTTTCAGCTTGGGCAGGATGGCGACCAGTTCGAGTTCGCTGCCGGAAACGATTTCCCGTACCGAAGACAGCAGGCTGCTGTCGAGGCCGCTCATCACGGCAACATACAGTTTGCCGCTGAAGGATTTCTCGACGGCATCCAGCAGTTCGACACCGTCAAGCACCGGCATGTTGAGGTCGGTCAGCAGAAAGTCGATGAGCTGCCCCTGCATGAGCTGATTGAGCGCCTGCTGGCCGTTCTCGGCCAGCAAAATATTGGTGAAGCCGAGTTCCCGCAATATTCGACAACACTCAAGGCGCATGCTGGCCGAATCGTCGACCACCATCGCAGTACGTCCTTGCCATTGGGTGAGAGGTGGATTCATGGGGTGCTCCTTAAGCCTCGCAGATCAACGAGGGAATATCTTTCAGCGAAACCACTCTTTGCGCGGAACCGAGCTCAATCGCAACCTTGGGCATGCCGAAGACGACACAGCTCTTTTCATCCTGGGCGATAGTGCGGGCGCCGTTGGCGAGCATTTCGCCGAGGCCGCGGGCACCGTCGTCGCCCATGCCGGTCATGATGATTCCCGTGGCGTTGCTGCCGGCGCTGATGGCGACAGAGCGGAACAGGACGTCGACCGAGGGTTTGTGCCGGGAGACCAGGGGGCCGTCACGCACTTCGGCGATGTACTGCGTGCCGCTGCGATTGAGCATCAGGTGCTTGCCGCCGGGAGCGATCAGGGCCAGCCCGGCGACCAGGCGGTCGCCATTGCTGGCCTCCTTGACTTCAATCTGGCTCAGTTGGTCGAGGCGACGGGCAAACGAGGCGGTAAACGCTTCCGGCATGTGCTGCACCACGACGATGCCCGGGCAGTCACGGGGCAGCCGGGGCAGAACGTACTCAAGCGCCTGGGTGCCGCCGGTCGAGGTGCCGAGCGCAACGATGCGCTCCGTGGTGCGAAACATGTTGCGACCGGTCGGCGCCGAGAGCATCGCGTCTGCGCTGAGTTTTTGCGGAGTTACGATCTGGGGGGGCTCGGTCGTTCTCAGGTTGCCCAGGCGGGCGCCTGCCGCGGCGCGCACTTCATCGATCAACTGGCGGGCGGCATCGCCGAGAAAGTCGCGCAGGCCGACCTTGGGCTTGGTGACGATGGATACCGCGCCGGCCGCCATTGCATCCAGCGTCACCGGCATACCGGCTTCGGCCAGCGACGAGCAGATGATCACCGGTGTCGGATGTTCCTTCATGATCTTGCGCAGGAAGCTGAGGCCATCCATGCGCGGCATCTCGATATCGAGGATGATCACGTCGGGCCAGCGACGGTTGAGTTTTTCGATCGCGAACAAGGGGTCGGGCGATGCCGCGATGACCTCGATATCGGGTGCCTTGCCCAGAATGGTGCTGAGCACCTCGCGAACAACCGCTGAATCGTCGACGATATGGACGGTGATGGTTTTATTCATTGTTGTTTCTCTTGCGATACAACGATGGACGGATCTGAACCAGGGGGGTGTTCAGACCGGTAATGGTTTCCGCGTGGCTGATGACCAGTACGCCGTTGTCTTTCAGCTTGTCGCAAATCTGCGCCAGAAGGCTTTCCTTGGTCGACGGGTTGAAATAGATCATCACGTTGCGCAGGAAGATCACGTCGAACAGGCCGATCGCGCTGCGTTCGCACTGGTTCAGGTTGATTTGCTGGAAACGCACGCGTCGACTGACTTCGGGGGCGACCATCAGCATGCCACGGTATTCGTCGCGTCCCCACAGGAAATAGCGTTGTATGAAATTGGGGGGGAGCTTGCGCACCTCGTCGCGCGGGTAGATCGCGCTGCGGGCTTCTTTCAGTACCTCGGTATTGATATCGGTGGCCAGAATCTCGAAGGCGCCTTTTTCACCGAGCGCCTCGGTCAGGGAAATGGCTGCCGAATAGGCCTCCTCTCCACTGGAGGCTGCAGCGGACCACACGCGGAAGGGTTGCCCCGGTGTTTGATTGGCGCGGGCGAATTCAGCCAGCCAGCTGAAGTGGTCGGGTTCGCGGAAAAAATAGGTTTCGTTGGTCGATAAGGCGTTGATGACGTGTTGCCGCTCAGCTTCGGATTCCGGTGCGCTGACCACATTCCAGTATTCGGAAAACCCCCTGAGCCCGAGTTCGCTGACCCGCTTCGTCAGGCGCGCCTCGACCATCGCATGCTTGCTGGGTGACAAATCAACGCCGGACGCTTCGTACATGAAGCGGCGTATGCGCAGAAAGTCGGCTTGGGTCAGCGGGGTGGGCATGGGGAGCGCTTCAGGTTGGTGCCCGGGCGGATTCACCGAGCAGCGAATCGCTGCAATGGGCTCTTGCCACTTCGTCGGCGAGTTCGCTCAATTCGCTGACCGATAGTGCTTTTTGTACGTCGAGCAGGATGACAAAGCGGCCGGCGACGGTCGTTATGCCCTGGATGAATTCGCTACGCAGGCGGGTGCCGAATGAGGGCGGCGGCTCGATCGCATGAAGCGGGATCTCGACCACCTCGCGCACGCCGTCGAGCAGGATGCCGAGCAGGGAGAATTCGTCGTCACCCTCGATGCTGAGGATGGCGATGCAGGTCCCCGGCTTGATCTCGCTCAATGGACGCCCGAAGCGCGACGAGAGGTCAATCACCGGGACGACCGCGCCGCGCAGGTTGATGATGCCGCGAACGAACACCGGCATCATCGGCACGGTGGTGATTTCTTCGTATTCGATGATTTCGCGGATATGGTGGATGCCGATCGCGAACATCTCGTCGCCGAGAACGAAGGTGACGCAATGCGCGACGCCTTCGTCGCCATCGCTGGCGGGCGTGGGGCGATTTTCGTGCATGCTCATGGCCGGGCTCCTTTCAGAAGCGGGAGAATTTGCTAGCGACGCTGGCATCTCCGCCTTCTCCTACCGGTTCGAGCGCGCGCAGCGGGCCGCCGGGTTTCGTGCTGGCCTGGAAGCGATTGCCGCCGGCCTCTCGCGACGTGCCGCTGGCGAGTTTGAACTGTTCCATCAAGTCCCTTAGCTGCATGGCCGAGGAACTGACCTCTTCGGCCGTGGCGCTCAGTTCCTCGGCGGAGGACGAGGTGGTCTGCATCGTCGCGCTGATTTGCGTCATTGCCTGGTTGATCTGGCGGATGCCGGTTGCCTGCTCGCGCGAGCCGGCGGCGATTTCCTGGACCAGCGTGGCGGTTTGCTGGATGCCGGGCAGCATTTCGCCGAGTTGTCCGCCGGCCTTTTCGGCCAGCCCGACCGAGCGGCCGGCCAGGTCGCCGATTTCGCGGGCGGCAACCTGCGAGCGTTCGGCCAGTTTGCGCACCTCGACGGCCACGGTGGCAAAACCCTTGCCGTGTTCGCCGGCGCGGGCTGCTTCGATGGCGGCGTTGATCGCCAGCAGGTCGGTCTTGTTGGCGATGTCGTTGATGACGGTGATGCGGCCGGCGATTTCCTTCATCGCATGCACCATGTTGTCGACCGCCTGGCCGGTTTCGTTTGCATTGCCTGCCGTCTTGCTGGCGATGCCGTCGGCGATCTTGGCGTTGTCGGTATTCTGGCTGACGGTGGCCGACATCTCCTCGACCGAGGCGCTGGTCTGTTCGACGCTGGCGGCCTGCTGTACGGCACTGGAGGACAGCGAGGTGGCGGTGAGGGCCAACTGCTCCGAGGCCGAACTGAGGTTGGACGACATGAAACGGACTTCATTGAGTACCCCGGCCAGGCGCTGGACCATGCTGGAAAAGGCATACATCAGGCTGTTCTGGTCGTTTTGCTTGAGCGCGATTTGCAGGCTGAAGTCGCCTTGGGCCACTTTCTCGACGATGGTCTTTACTTCGCTGGGGTCGCCGCCGAGCGTGTTCAGGATGGCGCGGATGATGGCCCAGGCAATCAGCACGAGCAGGGCGATGGCGATCACCGCTACCGTTGTCAGGGTCGTGCGCATCGACATGGCGCTGGCTTTCAGTTCAACCGCGGCCTGGTTGTTCAGCTCCTCCTCTTCCTTGACCACCTCGCGCAGGATGCTGTTGAGCTTGGCGTTGGCGGGCGAGGTAGTCGAATCCAGATAGAGCTTGGCCTCTTCCATCTTGCCTTCTATGTTGAGCTGGAGTACGCGGTCGATCGCGGAGAAGGCGATCGGCCGTTGCTGGGTGATCTGGGCGACCAGTTCGCGTTCCTTGGCCGAGGTCAGGTGAGCGTATTTGTCGAACAGTTTGAACAGTTCGCTTTCTGCCCGCATGTAGCTTCCTTCGGCCGCCTTGTGCTTGTCCATCGCACTCGAGCGCTTGGCCGGCTCATCGTTGTCGAGCAGGGCTTGCCGGTACTGGATGCGCATTTCCTGTACGGAGTCCAGCATGCGGGCAGCGGCCGTCGCTTCCGGTGAATTGACTTCGACGATGCTGGTCAGCGAAGTGGTCAGGTTGGCGACGCCTATGATCGCGGCCACGCTGAGGCCGATCAGGGCGGCGATAGCCAGGCCGAATCCCAGCATCAGGCGATGGGCGACTTTCATGTTGCTGGCGATATTCATGATGACCTCCAGGGGGTGAGCGGTTGAGTGGCGCGTGTTTC
>CAMKYP010000197.1 GCA_946477505.1 uncultured Dechloromonas sp.
CCGACCTGCCGGGTGAATACGGCAAAAATGGCGTCGACCAGGATAACGGTCGTAATCGATGTAACCACGGCACTCGTCGTGTTGGCGGACAGGCTCTCGGTATTGGGCTTGACGCGCAAGCCGAAATGGCAGGCGACGAGCGCGATGACGAAGCCGAATACGAAACCCTTGCCCAAGCCGATGTAGAGGTTGCTGACCGGCACCACGCGCGGCAGGTTTTCAAGAAAATAAACCAGCGATAAATCCAGTTGCAGCAACGCCGCCAGCATGCCGCCGAACATGGCCACCGCCGAAGTCCACAGCACCAGCAGCGGCATGGCCACGGTTAACCCGGCGACTTTAGGCAGTACGACACGTATGCTCCGCGAAATGCCCATGGTCGACAGCGCATCGATTTCCTCCGTCACCCGCATTACGCCGATCTGCGCCGTCATCGCCGAACCGGAGCGACCGGCGACGAGCACGGCAACCAGTACCGGCCCGAGTTCGCGGATGATCGAGATGCCGAGAATATTCACGATGAACAGGTCGGCGCCAAAGCTTTTCAACTGTAGGGCGGAGAGGTAGCTGATGGTCACCCCGATCAGGAAACCGACCAGCGCGGTAACTGGCAAGGCCAGCGCCCCGGCCTTGTAGACGTTGGCGGTGAACTCTCGCCAGGGAATATCCCTCGGATGCCCGAGCAGGAAAAAGCCATCGAGAATCAACTGCCCGAACAAGGCGACCATGCCGCGCAGGTTGGCCGCGGCCTTGAATAGGTAATGCCCGATGAACTCGGGCAAGTGCACGCGCGCGACCGGCGGCGGCGGCATTTCCTGGGGCAGTTCGGCCACCCGCTCGACAATGCGTCGGTGCATGTCGCCAATATCCACGGCAGCCGGCCATTCTCCTTGCCAGGCACGCCACAGCAAAACAGCAGCGGCGCTGTCCAGACGGGTCAAGGAGGACAAATCCCACTGCCGCTTTCCGTTGGTCGCCGCCGTCAGTCCGTCCTGCAATTCGGACAGTCTTGGCAGCATCTCCGCCAAGGTCCATGCGCCGGCTAACACCACCCTCCCCGGCTCGACATGCAAGCGGGGGCGGTCGCTCATGCGGATTTCCTCGCCGGCTTGGATTTCAGGACGTATTCCCGGCCCATCGCCTTCCAGACTGCGGCTTCTTCGCCAAATGCCGCCGCCGTCCAGGGATTGGCCGCCAGCCAGTCGGCAGGCAGGTCGAGCAGATAGCCGCCCGGCGTGCGTTCGACACGCCATGCCGGCAGCGGACGGTCATCGCGCGTACGGTGCAGGAGTACGGCCAGGCGAAGGGCAAAGATCAGATTCCAGATGCTGTCGGAAGCCGGTATGCCCCCCAGCTTTTCCAGCTTCCCGCGGTGGCCGAGCACCAGCATGGCGAGCCGCGCCTGATCCTTCTTCGAGAAGCCCGGCATGTCGGCATAGGTCAGGATGTAGGCACCGTGCTTGTGGTAGGCGTTATGCGCTACCGAAATACCGATTTCATGCAAACGGCAAGCCCAGGTCAAAAACTGGACATCCTGCTCCGCCGGGGCGCCACCGGTGGCCTGCATCAAGGCAGAGAGCGCGGTCGCTTCCACCCGTTCGACCTGATCACCTTCGACCTGGTAGCGACGCCGGAACTGTTTCACCGTCGCATCGCGCATGTCGTGGTGATGAAAACGCCCGAGCAGGTCGTAGAGGACGCCGAGACGCAGCGCGCCATCGGCGTAGGTCATCCGCTCAATGCCCAGCTCTTCGAAAATGGCCGACATGATGGCCACGCCCCCCGGAAACACGGGCAGGCGGTCGCCCTTGATTCCCGGGAGATCGAGCGCCTCCGCCGAGCCGGCCTTGATGAGCAGGGCGCAGAGCCGGTCCAGCCCGATCCGGGTAATGCCGCTTTCGCCGTTGGGATTGAGGCCGTTGAGTTCGAGCACGTCGGCAATCGCGCGCGCCGAGCCCGAGGAACCGACCGCCTCCTTCCAGCCCATGCGCTGATAGTCGTGAGCGATCAACTCGATTTCCTTGGCCGCCGCCACCTGGGCTTCCCGCAAACGCTTCTTGTCGATCCGGCGATCCGGAAAGAAACGCAGCGTATAGCTGACGCAGCCCATGTACAGCGATTCCATCAGCTGCGGCTCGTGCCGTTTGCCGATGATGAATTCGGTCGAACCGCCGCCGATATCGACGACCAGGCGCTTGTGCGCCGCCGATGGCATGGAATGCGAAGCGCCGATATAGATCAGCCGCGCCTCCTCGCGCCCGGCGATGATTTCGATCGGGAAGCCCAGGGCTTCCTCGGCCAGCGGCAAGAACTCGGCCGCATTCTTGGCGACACGCAAGGTATTGGTCGCCACGGCGCGCACCGCGCCGCCATCCAGCCCGCGCAAACGCTCGCCGAAGCGGCGCAAACCATCCAGGGCCCTGGCCTGCGAGGCTGTATCCAGGCGCTTATCGGGCATCAACCCAGAAGCCAGACGAACCGGCTCCTTCATCGAATCGAGGGTATAAATCTGGTCATCGACCACACGCCCGACTTGCAGGCGAAAACTGTTTGAACCCAGATCGACGGCAGCGACGGTTTCGTAAATCATCGGAGAAAACGGCAGGTTGCTTGGATTGGCGGGGATTCTACCACCCGCAACAGAGTGCCATTCTTACCAAGGTGCAATAAAAAAAGCCCGCCGATTTTCATCGGCGGGCTTTTGCGAGCACGAACGGCAAAACCTAGCTGGCCAGCGCGTTCTTGATCTGTTCGAGCGTGGACGGATCCTCGATGGTGGTCAGATCGCCCGGATCGCGACCTTCGGCCAGCGCCTGCAGCGAACGGCGCAGCATCTTGCCGGAGCGGGTCTTCGGCAGGCCGGTGACGAAGTGCACACGGGCCGGACGAGCGATGGCACCGAGAATGCCGTCGACCGTGGCGAAGACTTCCTTTTCCAGTGCCTTGACCAACTCCGGCGTGGCCACCTTGGAGGCGTCCTTGACGACGGCGAAGGCCATCGGCATCTGCCCCTTCAGCTTGTCCTCGACACCGACCACGGCCACTTCGGCAACCGCCGGGTGGTTCTGGATCGCCTCCTCGATTTCGCGGGTGCCCAGGCGGTGGCCGGCCACGTTGATCACGTCGTCGGTACGGCCGAGGATGGTGAAGTAACCGTCCTCATCCTTGATCGCCCAGTCATAGGACGAATAGACCAACGGGTCCTTGAACAGCGTGAAATAGGTGCTGACAAAGCGGTCGTCCTGGCCCCAGACGGTAGACAGGCAGCCGGGCGGGAGCGGCGGGATCACGGCAGCGATGCCCTTCTCGTTCGGGCCGCAAATCGAGCCGTCTTCGCGGAAGATCTGCAGGTTGTAGCCATACACCGGGAAGGACGGCGAACCGAACTTGATCGGGGTCTTTTCCACGCCGTGCAGCGCGGCCAGCATCGGCCAGCCGGTTTCGGTCTGCCAGTAGTTGTCAATGACCGGCTTCTGCAATTCGTTCTGGAACCACTCATGCGTCGGCTGGTCGAGCGGCTCGCCGGCCATGAAAACGTGCTTGAGCGAGGACAGGTCGTACTTATGCATGTAGGCCGGGTCCTGCTTCTTCAGGACGCGGGCGGCGGTCGGCGCCGAGAACATGACGTTGACCTTGTACTTCTCGACGATCTGCCACCAGATGCCCGGGTCCGGGCGCAGCGGCGTGCCTTCGTACATGATGGTCGCCATGCCGGCGATCAGCGGGCCGTAGATGATGTAAGAGTGGCCGACCACCCAGCCGATGTCCGAGGTCGAGAAATAGGTCTCGCCTTCGCCGCCGCAGTAGATATGCTTCATCGACGAGGCCAGGGCCACGGCATAGCCGCCGGTATCGCGCTGCACGCCCTTCGGCTTGCCGGTCGTACCGGAGGTGTAGAGGATGTAGGACGGTTCGGAAGACTCCAGCCATTCACAGTCGACCTTGGCATCCATGTTCTGGGCGCGCAAGGTGGCGTAGTCGACATCGCGGCCTTCGACCTTGTTGAAGCCCTTGTCCAGTCCACGGTCGACCATCAGAACCTTGGCCGGCTTGTGCTCGGCGATCTCGATCGCTTCGTCGAGCAGGTGCTTGTACGGCACGGCTTTGCCGCCGCGCATGCCGGCGTCAGACGACACGATCAGGGTCGGCTTGGCGTCGTCGATGCGGGTCGCCAGGGAGCCCGAGGCAAAACCGCCGAACACCACCGAGTGGATAGCACCGATGCGGGTTGCGGCGAAGATCGCGAAGGCCGCCTGGGCGATCATCGGCATGTAGATCAGGACGCGGTCGCCTTTCTTGACACCGAGGCTCTTATAGATCGCGGCCATGCGCTCGACTTCGCGCTGCAGTTCGGCGAAGGAGTAAACCTTCTCCTCGTCCGTTTCGGTCGAGATGTAGATCAGGGCGCGGTCGTTCGGACGCTTGGCAGCGTGGCGGTCGATCGCGTTGTAGCAGAGGTTGGTCTTGCCACCAACGAACCACTTGGCAAACGGCGGGCGGGAATAATCGCACACCTGGGTGAACGGTTCTTTCCAGTCGATGAGTTGGGCCTGTTCGGTCCAGAACTCGTTCGGCTTTTCGATGGAATACTGGTGAAACTCCTTGTACGTCGCCATAAAGTCCCTCTAAAAAGGTTTTTCCTGCACTACAAAATACTGAACGGACTAGTTTTTGTGGGATTTCCGTTCGCTTAAAAGGCGTTCAATCTCTGCCAGTGGCAGAGCCAAGCCCAATTCCTTGTCGATCAGCCGCAACAACGGCATCAACCTTTCACCCAGCGCAGGCAGATGCGGCGTGACCGGCTCAATCCGGTTGGCTGCCAGCAACTCCAAGGCATGGTTGATCGAGATCGGACGCGTCGCAGGCAGAACACCGCCCGACTCGGTACGATTTCCGCCGTTGCCCATCGCCCTGCGCATGCGCTCGCCAGCCAGATCGAGCAGGGCCGCTGCCGAGGAAAGCGCGTCAGTCGGCATGCTGGCCAGACCGATACTCACGGTTAGCGCGACGGTTTCTCCACTGATCGTCAGCTTGGCCATTTCGACCGCCTCGCGCACGCGCTCGGCAAACGTGGCACAAAAAGCCGGGGCAGTACCCGGCGACACGATAGCGAACTGCCCTTGGCAGAAATGCCCCAGACTGTCTTCGTGCCGCATCTTGCCAGCCAGCATCTTGGCAAAGCGATTGCAAATCTCTTCGGCCACCTGCAATCCGAAACGCTGGCTAAGGCAATCGAAATCGTCGAAGCCGAGGACCATCGCACTGACGTCAACCCCGTGCCGTGTAGCGTGCGATAGCGCTTGGGCCATCTGCATTTCCAGATACTTACGTGTAAACAACCCACTCACCGGATCCTGAACCAGGCGTTCGCGATCAGCCTCAAGGTTTTCCTGAGCACGGGTCAGGTTAAGCAAGTTATTCAGGCGGGTCAGCAGCTCTGCGCCGCCCGCCCCCTTGGTCACGAAATCCGAAACCCCCAGCTCCTTGGCCTTGAGGCGCTCCTCCTCGGTTTCTTCCCCGGAAACCAGAATGAAAGGCAACTGCTGCAAGCGCTTGAGCTTCGATGTCCGCAGGCGCTCAAGCAACTCATAGCCATTCAGCTTGGGCATCTGCAAATCGGAAATCACCGCCTTGATGGAGTGATCGAGCACCAATGTCTGCCATGCCGCCTCGCCGTCGCTTTCCTCCCTGACCTCATAATCCGCCTTCAGGTGATGGATGAGCGATACCCTGACCACCCGCGAGTCATCGACGATCAGGATATGCGGCAGATCGGCCACCTCAGCCTCCGGCGATTTCCACGACCACACGGCCCTTCGCACGCCCGGCGATGTATTCGTCGAACATGGCGGGCAAGGCATCGAAAGGAATCCGACGCGACATCGCGTCGAGATGCGGCGGGCGCAAATCGGTCGCCAAGCGCTGCCAAACCCCGCTGCGATACGGTTCGCGGATATAGCCGGAATCGACGCCGAGCAAGGAAACACCACGTAGGATGAAAGGCATGACTGTCGTATTCAGCACGTGACTGGCCGCCAGGCCGATGCTGGCAATCGTCCCGCCCTGCTCCATCGTGCTGGCGATCCAGGCCAGGACATCGCCACCCAGATTGTCCACCGCCCCCGCCCAGCGTCCGCGATCCAATGGACGGATCTTCGTGAGATCCAAACTCTGGCGCATCAACACTTCTGCAGCCCCCAGACCGAGGAGATAGTCCTTTTCGCTTTCCTTTCCGGTCAGTGCCACGACGTGGTAGCCAACCTTCGCCAGCATGTCGACCGCCAAGCTGCCGACGCCGCCTGTGGCACCGGTCACGATGACCGGTCCTTTTTCCGGACGAAGGCCGTTTTCCTCCATACGCACGATGCCCAGGGCGGCGGTAAACCCGGCCGTCCCCAGTGCCATGGCGTCATAAAGTGACAAACCGACCGGCAAAGGCACGACCCAGTCGCCCGGCACCCGGGCAACTTCGGCATAACCGCCGTGGTGGGCCACACCGATATCGAAACTGGTGGCGATCACCGGATCGCCGGACTTGAAACGCGCATCGCTGCTGGCGACGACCGTCCCCGACAAGTCGATGCCGCCAACGCACGGAAAGCGACGAATGATCTTGCCGGCACCTGTTGCCGCCAGGGCATCTTTGTAATTGATACTCGAGTAGGCCACACGGATCGTCACCTCGCCGGCATCCAGCTGGCCTTCATTCATTTGAACGAAACCGTTGCCAACCTTCCCGTCACGCTCCTCGATCAACAATGCCTTGAAAGAATCCATCGTTTTCCTCACTCCTTGGGGAAATAAATTGTATTCATAATTACGGAGTATGAACATAGTCGTACCCGTCGATTTTTACCGCGCCTTTACAGCATCCGTTTTTTCAAATACATTTCGGGGCTATGCATAAAGTACTGGCCTCCCTACTTCTGTCGGTTTCGCTGCTGATCAGCGGCATCGGGGCGTCCACTGCTGCCGAGCAAGTCCGCAAGGACGAACAACCGTCGTTCTTGGAACGTTACACCAACGCCGCGCAGGATGTCATTCTGCAAGGCCTGAAGCTGGTGGGTGTCCGCTACCGCCTCGGCGGCAACAACGAGGATAGCGGACTGGATTGCAGCGGCTTTGTCCGCCTCGTCTTCAAGGACAGCATCGGCGCATCCCTGCCGCGCACCGCCAAGGAAATGAGCGAAGTCGGCCAGCAAATCGACGCCAGCCAGCTCAAGCCGGG
>CAMKYP010000198.1 GCA_946477505.1 uncultured Dechloromonas sp.
AAATCACCGTGACCTGCGACAAGCCGTAACGCGACAGGGAACGGGTCTGCTCCAGACGCGGCAGTCCGGCCATGACGGTCTCGACCGGAAAGGTCACCCGCTGCTCGACTTCCAGCGGTGAATAGCCCGGGGCGGCCGTGTTGATCTGCACCTGGACGTTGGTGATATCGGGTACGGCGTCGATCGGCAGGCGCTGGTAGTTATAGATGCCCAAGCCGGCCATGCCGAGCACGGCCAGCAAGACCAGCCAGCGGTGCTCGATGGCGAGGCGAATGATGCGTTCAAACATGTCGTTATCCCCCGCCTCAGTGGCTGTGCTCGGCGCTGCCCTTGCCGAGTTCCGACTTCAGGACGAAGCTGCCCGAGGCTGCGTAAGGGGTTCCCGCCTTCATGCCGCTGACCACTTCGATCAGCTTCCCATCGGAACGGCCAAGAGTCACCGGCTGCGCGACGAAGCCGTCAGGCACCTTGATGAAGATGATGCTCTTGCCATCAATCGTCTGGATGGCTTCGGTCAGAACACTGACCGGAACCTCTGCTTCATCGGAAACCACTTCGATGTTGACGAACAGCCCGGGACGCCATGCCATCTTCGGATTGGCCAGGGTGACCCGCGCTTTGGCCGTGCGCGTATCCTGCCCCAGCAATGCGCCGACGTAGGAAATGTGGCCTTCGGCTTTCGAATCGAAGGCTGTCGCCTTGATGACGGCCTTTTCACCAACCCGGATGACGTTCAAATCCTTGGCTGGCACGACAATCTCCGCCCATACGGAAGACAAGTCGGAAATCGTGAAAATGCTGGCGTCTTCCTTCACTGCCTCGCCGAGCGAGATGTGTTTCTCGACGACCATGCCGTCAAACGGCGCCCGGATTTCATAGCGATTGAGACTCCCGGAACCCGTGGCGCGCGCACCGAGCGCCACCAATTTTTGCTGGCTGTTGGCAAGGGCGATTTCGGCCTCCCTGAAGGCTTGCTGGGCTTGCAGATAGTCTTGTTCGGCGGAGATTTTTTCTTCCCAGAGCTTCTTTTCGCGCTCATAGGTCGCTTTGGCGAGCGACAAACGCCTCTGCGCCGCCAGCAATTCGCTGCGCTGCTCGGAAAGCCCGGTGCTGGCGATCACCGCCAGTACCTGACCGCGCTTGACCGGCTGCCCGAGATTGGCGGGAACGCTTTCGACAACCCCGGCCAGACGAGGCACGACGTGAGCCGTGCGGTCTTCGTTGAAGCGGATTTCGCCGGGAAGCTGAACCGCCGTTTTGATTTTGGCGGGCATCGCTTTCTGGATATCGATGGCGGCGGCTTTTATTTGCTCCTCCGTCAGTTCGATTTTTCCTTCTTCCCGGATATCGACGAAGAGGAATGGCGTGCTTCCCAGCAATACCGACAGGGATGCTTCGAACACATGGGGCTCGGCGATTTGGCTCCTGCTTTTCAGATAATCCTTCTCGGCCGTGAAGAGGATTTCCTCCTTCTCGCCGCCCGGCCGCGTCAGCGCCATCGAAACTTTTGCCGCGCTTGGCGCAAGCGGCTTTCCTTGCTGGAACAGCCAGACACGGAAAACCGCCTCCCCGCCCTCTTCCGACAACAGCGACTCCAGACTGAAGTCACCCTCGGAAAAAAGCCTGCCGCCATGCGGCCCTGTTTTGGCCTCGGTTTCATGGTGCTCGGTATCGCCATGTTCTTTGGCATGCTCGTGTCCATCGCCAGCCTTACCGCCATGGTGCTCGGTATCGGCATGCCCCTTGGCTTCGGCATGGCTGGCGTGTTCATGCGGTTTGTCCGCCGGTTTCCCGGTTCCGGCACCCAGTAGCAAGGCCGCCGCGACAATCCCTGCCGCCAGGATCACGCCAGTGGCTATCGCTTGCTTTCGGGTGAGACGGAAGGTGTTCTTGTTGAAATTGATTTTCACGACATGCTCCTACGGACGGCTGGGTACTGCGGATGGTTCTGAATCCACCGAACCCAGGATTCGCTCCAGTTCGGCAGCGGTTCGATGGGCGTCGGACACGCTTCTCAGGTATTGGGCTCTGGCCTGGAAGAAGGTGCGTTGCGCATCCAGCACCTCGAGAAAACTGAATTTCCCCAGTTCGAATCCCTTGCTGGCGGCCTCATAGGCGCTGCGCGCGCCCGGCACGATCTCGCCTTGCAGGGTTTCCGCCTCGACGACCAGCGCCCTGAGGCGCTCTTCGTTTTGCGTGACATCGGCGCTCAAACGAACCTCCGTCGCGCTCAGTTCATCCCGCGCCTTGTCGGCCCGGCGCAACGCCTCAAGCACGTTGCCCTGATTGCGATCGAAGATCGGCAGGGGGATCGATATCCCCACGACGGTCTGACTGCGGCCAAGCTCTTCGGCCGTCTTCGATCCCAGGCTGACGGTAACGTCGGGAATCCGGCGCGTGCGCTCCAGGTCGGCCAACGCGGAAAAGCGGTCGGCCTCGTGACGGGCGCGCAGAAGCGCCGGTGACGCGTCCAGACGGCGGGTGATTTCTTCGTCGGAGAGAAGTGGTGGCAGCACGTCGGTGCGGCCTTCGACGCGCGTGAAACGAGGCGTCGAACTTCCCCAGCTTGCCGCCAGGCGTTTGCGGGCCATGGTCAATTCTCGTTGCGCCTGGCTCAACTCCACTTGCGCCGAAGCTTCCGCGACACGAGCTTTGGTTTCCTCGACAGGCGATATCTTGCCGGCGCTGACGCGCCGCGAAGCCGCCTGGGTCACGCGGCGGGCAAGACCAAGCAAATCCTCGGCCTGTTGAATCCGCTCCTGGGCGACCAGAACGTCGAAGAAAGCCCCGGTCACGCTTGCCCGCACGTCCAGACGCTTGGCTGCCAGATCGGCAACCGCGACATCGCGCCTGCGCTCGGCCGAGGCAATACGGGCAGACCGCTTGCCTCCCAATTCGATCCGCTGGTTCAACTGGATCGTCGTCGTCCGGGTGGATTTGTTCTGCGTATCTTCGACGGAAGTCGATATGTCCGGATTGGGCAAAACGCCCGCCTGGATCACCGCCCCGTCGACAGCGCGCAATTCGTTGGCCGCGGCAGACAATTCAGGATTGAACGCCAAGGCAAGCTCGATAGCCGCCGACAAGGTCAAGGAAGCGCTCGCCTCCTTGACCGACTTGGCTGAAAGCGTCTCCGGCAAAGTATCGGACGCCTGCGCGGCAAGATAGGGGCTGGCAACAACCATGAGCCCGAACAGGGTTCGGCGCACCACTCTGGCAGCCAAATTTTTTGAATACATCGAATTCTCCAGCGATGAAGCACACATTGGGGAAATCGGCGGGGCGCCATCCGAAAAGTGTATGGCACGGGAGAGCGGCTCTCGCCGCGGCACTCAGGGCGGTGAAATTGCCCACGCCCGCCAGTCAGGCGGCAACGCTCCAGTTGGGGCGTTCAGGCTGATCGCTGGGGATGGAAAGAAAGAGCCGGGCTGTCCGGCAACAATCGGCAACGGCCTGAACCTCGGGCAACGAGTTGCCGAAAGAGATCAGCGCTGCGACACTCTCCGCATGGCAGAGCGGACAATCATTATCCGCATCCGGGGAAGTCCCGTCGGCAAGCTTGTCATCGCTTCCGTTTTGATCGCCTTCAGTCTGATGCTTATGCACATGGTGACCAAAGTGTTCTCCCCCCCCTGTTTCATGCTGGCAATAGCTCGCCGCCATGACCCAGGAAACCTGGAGCGGCAAGACAATCAACAGGAAAATGGATAGCCAGCGACGCATGGAATCAATCGAAAAGGGACAGAAAGGTATTCAAGCCGCAAACCCGCTGCGGATTGGGCATGGAAAGGCAGGCCCCGGACGGTCAAGGATTTCCCCTGATCGCCGCCCGATGTGCAACATGCCTTCCCTTGGCGGCGCATTAACCCGGAGGGTACATTGCGTCGCGCTTCTTCTTTTCTTCCGGCGTCATTTTCGTGGAGGGTTTCGGCGTATTGTGCGGGAGCTTGTCGACGTGTTGCCATTTCCCATCGCGGAAGGCATATTCGTGCGGGACGAGTACCCACCCTTGATCGCCACCTACATAACGATAGACTCCATCCGCGCTGACCGGATTGCGTTTGAAATCATCGAGTTCCTTTTGGATTTGCTGGGGACTCTTTTGACCGGAAGTGTGATCCGGATAGAACTTTGCCGAGCCGCCCGGTCCGACATGAATGACGGATTCGGCCAACACCTGGCCTGACAGAAGCAATCCGGCGCAGAGAGCCGGGAAGGCAAGCGCTTGTTTGACGTTCATGATAAAACTCCTTCATTGATCATTCGGTTCATCGGTTTAGCGATATGCCGCATAACGAAACGGCATGGATGAACTATAAAAAATGAGCACTGACAGAACGCCAACAGGAAGTTTACAAAATTGACATCTTTCGATTCGGGACGATATGAAGCTATTGGTTGTCGAGGATGAACAGAAACTTGCCCAGTACCTGCAGAAGGGACTCGGCACCGCCGGCTTTGTCGTCGACCTGGCCCACGACGGCGTAACCGGACTCCACATGAGCCTGGAATTCGATTATTCGGCCATCATTCTCGACTCCATGCTGCCGGGCATGGACGGGCTATCCATGCTGGCCGCCTTGCGTACGAAAAAGCAAACACCGGTCTTGATGCTGACCGCATTGGGAAAAGTGGAAGACCGGGTCAACGGACTGCAGACCGGCGCCGACGACTATCTGGTCAAGCCGTTCGCTTTTTCTGAATTGATCGCGCGGATTCAGGGGCTGCTGCGCCGCTCGGCACCGCCCCAACAGGAAACCCCGTCAACCCGCCTGAGCCTGCACGACCTTGAAATGGACCTGGCGCGCCGCAAGGTTTCCCGGAACGGCCAGCGCATAGACCTCAGCGCCAAGGAATTCCTGCTGCTTTCACTGTTTCTGAGAAAGCAGGGAGAGGTCCTGTCCAGGACCGAAATCGCCGAGCAGGTCTGGGACATGAACTTCGACAGCAACACCAATGTGGTCGAAGTCGCGATCAAACGGCTGCGCGCCAAGATGGACACCCCGTTCGACCTCCAGCTGCTGCACACCGTACGCGGTATGGGCTATGTCCTCGAAAAGCGCGAATGAAACTCGGCCGCCAGAACAATCCGACACTCAGCGCCCGCCTCATACGCTGGCTCGCCTCCCTGAGCCTGGGGGTTCTTGGCTGTTTGTGCCTCGGGGTATTTTTCTCGGTCAAAGCCAACCTCGAAACACAGCAGGATCTGCGCCTCGAAAAATTCAGTACGGCCATCCGGCACCTGTTTGAAGAAACACCGGTGCACTTGCGACCGGGAACCCTGGAACACGACCTGGACGATCTTCTGAAAATCAATCGGGACTTGCATCTTCGGTTGCGCAATCGTTCGGGTGAGGTTCATTTCGTTTCGACACCGGGATCGTGGCCGTCAAAAGCCCGTTTTTACTCGCTCGAGCTTCCCGACAAAGCGCGCAAGAACGACTTCTCGATTGCCGAACTGGCGCTCGATACGGCCCCCGACGAAGCGATTCTGGACCGCCTCGCAGCCATCCTCTGGGCAGCCGCCTTGATCGGCAGTGCGGCGATTACCCTGGGCGGCTATCTAATCGTTTACTTGGGACTTTCCCCCATTCGGACCTTGGCCGAACAAACGCGCAGCCTGGCCATTCTCTCTCTCGACAAACGCCTGGAAACGAAGGGAATTCCCGCCGAGTTACAGGTTCTTGTCGATCAGTTCAACGATTTGCTGGACCGACTCGAAAAAGCCTACCGACAGCTCGAAGGCTTCAATGCCGACGTGGCCCACGAGTTGAGAACCCCCTTGGCGAACATCATCGCCAGCAGCGAACTGGCCTTGCGCAGCAACGACACACAGGAAAGCCTGCGCGATTGCATCGGTTCGAATCTCGAGGAAATGCACCGGCTGTCGGGCATCGTCAATGACATGCTGTTCCTGTCGCAAGCCGACCGGGGGGCCAAAGCCCGGCGGACGCCCGTTGCCAGCCTGGCGCGACTCTGCGCCGAAGTAGCCGATTACTACGACGCCGTATTCATGGAAACTGATCTTCAGTGGTCCATCGACGGCGATGCGGCCGGAGAATTCGACGTCGCACTGCTACGACGCCTGCTGTCCAACCTGCTGAACAATGCGGCCCGACACGCCTATCCCGGAAGCACCATCGTGATCCGCATCAGGCCGGAAGCCGGCGGAAAGGTCGAACTATCGGTCATCAATCGCGGGGAGCCGATTCCTGCCGCCAGCCTGCCGCATATCTTCAACCGCTTTTTTCGTGTGGACACCGCGCGTAGCCAGGGCCACCAGAATCACGGGCTGGGCCTTGCCATCGTGAGCGCCATTGCCCGCATGCATGACGGGGAGGCATTCGCGCAATCGGCCCGTGGCGAAACAAGGATCGGCGTACGCTTCGCCTGAGACCGCCCGGCACCGCGACCGTTTGTTTTCTTCACGCCTGACCGCGTTGCTCGGCCAAGCGCAACAAATCCCGATTCACGCCGCGCCACCCCTGCCTGAGCAAGGGCAGCAGATAAACTGCGACAAATCCGCCCAGCCCCCACAAACAGGCCGTCACGCGCCAAGCCAGCGAATCCGGATAGCCCTGCCCATCGAACGGCAAGGTCGCGACCGCAATGACGGAAAGGGCGATCAGGAACCAGTGGGCGCGCACGCCCAGCCCCCAGCGGAAATACTTGCTCAGGCGCAATCCCAGCCAGCCGCCGAACAGGCCGATCATGGCGCCGGCCAGCACATCGACCGGCCAGTGAGCGCCGACCGCGACGCGCGAGAACCCGGCGAGCAGCGCGATCATGACCAGCGGCGCGGCGCGCCAGCCGAACAACGCAAGCCAGACAACAACAAAGGAAAAGGCCGATACCGTATGCCCTGAGGGAAAGCTGTGCGCTGTCAGCTTGGCGCCGATGATGGTGATCTGCGCCGCATCGAACACGGCTGCCGGGCGAGGCAAGGAGAATGCCTCCTTGAGTCCGCGGCTGATGGCGGCGGCCACCAAAGCGCCCAGGAACAGCGCCCAGAACACGCGTGGATAGCGCAGACAGAAGGGCAGCACCAGGGCGAGCTGGACGCGGGCATCGCCGAGCGTGGTCAACGACTCCCAGAAAACCGGCGGCAGGTAGCTGCTGACCGCCTGCCCGGCCAGGAAACCACCCTGCCAGTTGCCCCCGTACCAGACGCCGACCAGCGCCATCGCCATCAGCAGGCAGC
>CAMKYP010000199.1 GCA_946477505.1 uncultured Dechloromonas sp.
TCACGCGGCAATACGACAAATACTGCCGCCGCGCCTTTGGCCGTTTTCTGCACCATACACCGGCCGAAGCGATGAGTTCGCCCACGCAGGCGTCGCACGGGCTTCGCCGAGCCTGGCGATTGGCTTGCCAACGCGAAGGCATCGATCCACGGAAGCCGGAACGACTACCCCGATTGTTCGCACTGGATGCCCGCCTCGGCATCGCCGGTGGTTTTGTGTACCAACTCGACTGCATGGCCGCACAGCAAGGCGGTGACGCCTCGGGCTACTGTGCGAGCCATATCGGCTGTGGCGGCGGCAGTGGAAGCGACGGCTGTTCGGGCGATGCGGGTAGCGGGTGCGGAGGCGGTTGTGGCGGCGGCGATTGACACCGACCGGGCTGGCGCAGCAAAAGTCTACTTGTGATAGCTGCGGCTGCTGCCCGAACTGCCGTGGCCGGAATTCGCCACGTTGTCGAACAGGCTCCAGCCCTGCTGCTGTGCGTAGGCGAACAGCAATACCGCAAAGATGCCGGCGATCAGGTTGAATTTGTCGAACATCAGTCGTCGTCTCCGCCCGAATCGTCACTGCCCGTCGGCGCATGGTCGCTTTCCGCCCAGCGCCGGGTTTCGAAAGCGGCGCGACGCAAGGTCGCGAATACCGGAAAAACCAGCAGGAACAGGGTCAGCAGCACGAAATTGGACCAGCCGGTGCGCGGGGTAAGGACCTCGACCTGATCGCGCACGGCAACGTACTTGTCGGGCGCCATGTCCGGATCGAGCGTCAGATAGTAGGTTCCGGCCGGGATATTCAGGAATACGACTTCATCCTCCCGGCTGCCCTCGGTCCAACTTCCGTCGTCGTAGCCCCAGTAATAAGACAGCTCCCGCGCTGCCGGCCAGGCGGTGCCGGTGGACTTGTTGACCAGCAGCAAGTCGATGCCGATCCAGTTGTTATCAAGCGACGTGGATTGGCGGACGGCGATCTTGCGTGGCTTGCCGCTGATCTCGAATTCGCGGGTTTTTACCTCTTCGTTGCTGCGCGGCTCGAAAGTGAAGTCCTGGCGCAACAACACCTTCTCGGTGGAGACGAGCATGAAGAAGGCCTGCACCAGAATGGCCGCCAACAGGAGCTTGGCAAACAGCGACCAGATGCGCCGGGTCGTGTCGTCCCAGGGGTTGGGCTGGTTGGCAAAGACGCCGATGGGCTCCGGCAGGCTGCCGGCCAGGGCGAACGCCTCGGCGATCACGGCCGGCTCGACGTACCCCCCCTGCGACCAGCTCAAGTCCTTGCCGCTGCCCTCCCGGGACAGCATCAGGGGCGGCGCGACGAAGTCATCGACACGATTGGTTTCTCCCCGCCGGACCCGCCAGGTGAACTCGCCACAGACCTGGACCACCTCGGCCCGCGCGGTCGTCGCAAAATGCTTGAAATGCCGGCCACCGAAGCTGACTCCGGTGACCTCAAGCACCTTGGTCGTGGCCGGCGGCCTGGACAGCACATCGACGACATTCCAGTGCCCGTTGTATTCGGTCAGCCAGCGATAGGTTCCATTCTCGCCGGCCAACAGGTACTCACGCCACGTGTAACTGATGCCCGCTTCCACGCCGCGCTTGACGAGAAAACCGATCACTTCGACCGGCTTGCCCTCCAGACGCCCTTTGCTACCGAGCGGCAGCCGAGGGACATATTGCGCCTCGCGTATGGCCGCGGCCTTGGAGAGAACCTTGTAGTTCCGGTCGGCGGTATCGACCACGGTCCCGCAACTGGCACACCCGACGGCCACGATGTCCTTCGAGCGGGCCTGCATGGGCGCGCCGCACACCGGGCAGCGAAACACCTGGACCGCGACCGTGGCCGAGGGAATCGCCATCCCGTCGCGCAGGTTCGTCATGCGCAGCGACTTGAACTCGACAGCCTCGCCGACAAAGAGCAGAGGCGGCGTCTCGGAATAATCCAGGGTGGCGAAATGGCTTTCGTTGCGCAGATCGGCGGCGGCAACCGGATAGCCGGCACCGACCTTGAACGGCAGTTCGCCCTGCCCGGCCACGCACTCGGCATTTTCGAGATTGCTGACCGTCCAGGCCTGACTCGCCACCTGAAGCCGCTGACCGATTTTCAGATCGGAAAATGCCGGGACCGGCTCGCTGACCGGTGCCATGAAGGTGAGCACATACTCCCCAGCAGCCTCCGACAACCAGCCGGTTCGCATGTCGTCGAACAGCAGATGCCATTCGTTCCATGTACCCTGGCTGTACTTGATCTGGATGCGCCCGATCAGGGCGAAATGCACGCCCTTGTAGCGCCCTTCCGAACCCAACTGCAGCGGCGAGCGCTCCTCGACCAGCGCCGCCATCTTGCCGATATCCTCCAGTTCCTGGTCATGGCGAACCAGCGTGCTCTGGCAATATTCGCAAACGGCAAACACCGACGACGCCGACTTGAATACAATCGGCGCGCCGCAGGATGGACAGGAGGCAGACAGGGCCATCGGCCGCCGATCAGGTCAGTTTCTTGAGCAGTTCCGCTTTCTTGGCATCGAACTCGGCCTGGCTCAGGATGCCCTTTTCGACCAGGCCGTGCAGTTTCTCCAACGTCGAGACCACCTCATCGGCCGACACCGTGCCACCTCCCGTGGCCGTAGCCGCCGGCTGCATGGCCGACGCCATCGCCTGCCCGACGACTTGGCCGAAGCCGACGCCGGCACCCAGCCCGACCCCCATCGCGGCCATGCCACCTTCGTTCTTCGCCGCGTCGGGAATGCTGTTGGCGACCTGGTACTGGGTATAGCGCTGCATGTCGCCGACCATGTTCATGCCAATCTTCTGGTCGAGCACCTTCTGCAGTTCCTCGGGCAGGGAAACGTTCTGCACGACCAGGGAGTCCAGCGTCAGCCCGTATTCGGCAAACACCGGCTTCATCTTGAACATCATTGCCTGGCCGAATTCATCCTGGTTGCCAGCCATGTCGACGAAAGAGCCGCCCGACTCGCCGAACAGATCGGTCATGCCGGCGACGATGGTGTTGCGCAGCTGGCCTTCCAGTTCCTCGCGGGTATAGACGTCGCGGGTGCCGGAAATCTTCTGGTAGAAAACCTTGGGATCGGTCAGGTGATAGGAATAGATGCCGAAGGCACGCATCCGGACGATGCCGAATTCCTTGTCGCGGATGGTGATCGGGTTGGGCGTGCCCCACTTCTGGTCAAGCTGGGTGCGCGTCGAGAAGAAATAAACATCGCTCTTGAACGGGGATTCAAACAGCTTGTCCCAGTTTTTCAAGTAGGTCAGGACCGGCAGGGTCTGCGTCGTCAGCTTGTACATGCCGGGACCGAAGACGTCGGCGACCTTGCCTTCGTTGACGAACATCGCCACCTGCGACTCGCGTACCGTCAGGCTGGCGCCGTTCTGTATTTCCATCTCGGCCATCGGAAAACGCCAGGCCAGCGTGCCGTCGCCATCCTCGGTCCACTGCAGGATGTCGATAAACTGTTTCTTGATGAAATCCATCAGTGCCATGACTATCTCCTTGTGTGATCAGATGATGCAGCCGGCATTCAGGATGCCGGTACCGAGTGAAAGGGAAGCGAGGAAGACTCCCGAGGCCAACTTGCCGAGCGGGATGTTTTGCACGATTTGTGGCAGCACCAAGCGCGCCACGATATACGCCAGTAGCTGCACGACGCAGGCAACCACACCCCAGCCGACCATGCTGGCGATGTTGTGGCTGGTGGCGACGGATACCGCGATCGGCAAGGCATAGCCGATCATGGCGCCGCCCAGGCTGACGGCGGCGGCCGTGTTACCCTCACGGATCAGGGCCATTTCGTTATAAGGCGTCGCGAACAGATAGAGGACGACGAACAAGGCAAGCAAGGCCAATGCGGTAGCGAAGTAGCCGGCGAATGCAGGCAAGCTGTTGATGACCGGATCGAACATAAAAACTCCCCGGGAGAGCGAAATGACAGCGGATTGTCTCCGCTGGGCGCGCTTTGTTCAAGCCTGAAAAGCGCGATACCAGTCGATGAATGCGGCAATCGGCATGGGTTTGCCGTACAGGTAGCCCTGCACGCGGGTGCACCCGAGCGCCCGGAGTTCATCGCACTGCCCTACCACCTCGACCCCTTCGGCCACGGAAAGCATGCCCAAGTCGTGCGTCAGGTCGACGATCGTCTTGACGATACGCAACTTGTCCACCGACGACAGCATGCCATCGACGAACGAGCGGTCAATCTTGATCTCATCGACCGGCAAGGTCGCCAGATAACTCAATGATGAATAACCGGTACCGAAATCGTCGAGCGCGAAACGTATGCCCATGTTACGCAGCCGCATCATGATATCCAGGCTGCGCTGACGGTCGTACATCATGGCTGACTCGGTCAATTCGAAGGTGAAACGCGCGGCCGGAAGCTGCCAGGTCTCCAGGCATTGCCCGACCAGTTCCGGCAAATCGCTGTCGATCAGGTCACCGGCCGTGAGGTTCAACGACAGCGGCATTTCGATGCCTCCGGCCTCCAGTTCCGCGCTAGTGCGCAGCGCCGCCCTCACCAGCCAGTCGGTGAGCTGTGAGCGCCAGCCGTATTCCTCGATCAATTCGATGATCAGAGGAGGCTGCACCCATTCCCCGTTGCTGCGTCGCCAACGCAACAAGAGTTCAGCCCCGACGCAACGCGTTTCGCCCCCCAATTCCACCTGCGGTTGCAGATAGAGTTGCAGGCGATCGGTACGCAAGGCTTCGCGAAGCTCCTCGGACAATTGATGGCGCGCCTGCCAATCGACTTTCATCATCCAGTCGAACATCGTGAAGGGTTCGCCGCTGACGACCAGGCTCGCACGCGCCAAGCGGGCTGCCTGTATAACCTCCTCGGGATCACCCCCATGGTCGGGAAAGAGGGCGATACCGATGGCCGTATCGAGCGAAACAGCACGCCCACCAAGCAAGCGCACAGGATGATCGAATACCCGGGCGATCTGGGTTGCCGCCAAGGCTGGCTGAGCCATCGAATAAACATCCGTCAGCAGCAACAGCCATTCTCCCTCGTGCCCGACAAAGGCCAAATCTTGCGGCCTGAGCAGGCGCCCCAGCTGTTCGGACAACAGCGCGGGCAGGCTTTGCAGATCGCTGGCCATCAGGTGTGATCGGGCGTGGCGGTTGATCATCGACACGGAAAGCACAGCCACCTGTCGGCCGCTTTCCCCGCACTCGCGCAAGGCGCGCATGGCAGCCCACTCGCCCGGCAACCCGGCATCCGTTCCATGTGCCTCTTCGCCCACTTCAATCGCACAACTGACGGCTGCCACGACACAGCGCCGCAGAATGGCGAACAACTTGAGCTGCACGCGCCCGACTTGGGGAAGTCCGTCGAACAGCTCCATCTCGGCCTCGGCCATTACGTGGTTGAAGAACCCGAAAAGATCAGCCGACGAAAATCCCCGACGACTCAATTTGTGCCAAGCGTGCATCCAATGCTGCTGCCAAACGAGGTCGTCGATACGCAGCGGCAGTGTCTTACTCAGCTCGACGAACTCCCCGAGCAAAGGGGTCGGCGCATAGCGTGTGGCCGCCCGATCCATCGCCAACCGCCAGACGTCGATGAGTGCCCGCAACGAGCGCAGATCATCGGCATTGACCGAAAAGGCCGCGTAGTCGATGTAACCGCGGTTATCCGAGATAGTAGTCATTGGCTGCCAGACCATAGGCGTTATGCGGCAGCGCCTTGGCGATGCGCAATTTGGCGTTGGCATCGACACGCAAGTCGATGATCCGATAGTTCCGGACACGCTGCTTGTCGGCATCAAGCAAGATGACGATCCGCGGCCGCGAGCGCTGTACCCGGTTCTGCTGGATCACCACCCCGGCCTCGCCGGTGTCGAGTTCGACCAGGGTGCCGATGGGATAGAGGCCGACGCATTGGACGAACTGTTCGATCAGCGCACCATTGAATTGTTTGCCGCGCAGGCCGTGCAGCTCTTCAAGCGCTTCCTGATGGCCTAGCGCGCTGCGATAGGGTTTGTCACGCAACATCGCACAAAACGAATCGGCCAATCCGGCTATTTCGGCCGGCTTGCCGATCTGCTCGAACTTCAGGCCCTGCGGATAGCCACTGCCATCCCATCGTTCGTGATGACGAGCGACCGCCAGAACCACATCGTTAGCCACCTTTGTCTGGGAAAGCAGGATTTCCATTGAACTGGCCACGTGCGAACGCACCAACAGCCGCTCGTCCTCGCTCAGCTCGCTCTTCTTGTTGAGCAGATCGATGGGCAGCTCGACCTTACCCACGTCCTGGAACATGCCGATCATGCCAAGATCGATCAACTGCGGCCCACGCCAACCGATGTGGGAACCCAGCATCAACATCGTCACCGCCACATCCATGGCATGGTCGAAACTGTATTCATCGCGCCGCTTCAGGCGCAACAGCCAGAGCACCGCGTCCGGATTACGTTGCAGGCTGCCCGCAATATCGCGCAAACCGGCACGAATCGATACCAGATCGAGCTCCTTGCCGCGGGCAATGACATCGAAGGCATCGAAGAGCGAATTGGTCAGCAATTCGTAGCGCGGCTCGATATAGGCGATTTCCCCGGCAAGCTCGATGGCGGGTTCGCTTTCCTGCTGGTCATGGAGGAAATTCAAGAAGCGCAGGCGACGGATTTGGCGCGGCTCAGCGTTGGGCGGAGGAAGGAAGCGCCGCCTGGCCGTTGCCGGCTCTTCGCTCGCGGCGGTAGTCAGCGGCGCGGCCTTGAGTGGCCGGTCCCGACCATGTTTGGTCGGCGCGAAATGTTCGTCGAGGGAACGCGAGCGGTCAATTGATACGAAACGGCATTTCCGGCGAAAAATCTCGATCTGATCCGGTGTCGAAACGACAAAACCTTGCAGCGCGAAAGAAAACTCCGACCAAGGACAATCCGGCTCGCTGACGAACATCCCGATTTTCAGTTCACTGACTGAAATGATTTCCACGCTCTTCCCGTTCTTTTGTCACACTTGGCGTGCGATCTGTCTTAACCCTTCAAGAGGAAGATTGTCGGCCACTTGATGAGGAATCGCAAGGCAAGGCGATATCCTTTTCCCATAACCGCCGGACAGCAGGCAGATGCTGGAAGCGCCCGCCAGCCGCGAAACGGCACGCTCGATGGCGCCCGCCTGCGCCTCGAGCACGCCGGAGACAATGGCATCATCGGTACAGCGCGGGTAGGGGGCATATTCCCC
>CAMKYP010000200.1 GCA_946477505.1 uncultured Dechloromonas sp.
CCACGCTGATGGGCGAAAATGTCGAACCGCGTCGGGAATTCATTGAAACCAATGCCTTGAATGCGCGTATCGACATCTGACAAACGGTAACTGTAGGATCCAGCTTAAGTCTGGATTTTTCCAGTTTTTCTGGATTTAGCTGGATTTGAAAAGCCGACCGCCCAGGTCGGCTTTTTTACCTTCTGCTTCTCGGCCAATCCGGCCGTTGAGTCTGACTCTGAAGAACGAGCGATTTTCATCAGTCAACAGACCTAGATCAGCTCAGCTTTCGCCTGGTTCTCATTCCTCCTGTGCAGTACCTGTTTGTCGCGGCAACGTCATATCAGCGTAACACTCAATAGGTATCGTGCCGGTCATCCACTTATCTAGATGACTACACATGAGCCTTTACGCCGTCACCCGTGAATCCGGTGAAGCCCTGTACGCCCAGATTGCGAGGCAACTGGAACAGGAAGTATCCGGACTGTACGCGCCCGGGGATTTCCTCCCTTCGGAAGGTGATCTGGCAGCACGATTTGGCGTCAATCGCCATACCTTGCGCCGAGCTATCGACGAACTGGTCGATACAGGGATGGTCGAGCGCCGTCATGGCAAGGGAGTAGTCGTTTTGGATAGCCAACTGGACTACCAGATTGGTACAGGCACCCGTTTCACTGAAAACCTGGCAGCCCTCGGCATGTTCACGGCCAACCGGATTCTCCGCAAACAGACCTTGCCTGCCATCAAGAGGGTAGCCGAGCGACTGGCCATTAGGGAAGGCGACCCGGTGCACTGGATCGAGACGCTGCGCACGGTCGACGAACGTCCCATGTGCGTCATTTCCCATTTCATTCCCGCAGAACGCTTCCCTGACCTGCTGTCGCGCTACCTCGGCGATTCGCTGCATGCCTTTCTCGCCGCCGAGTATGGCTGCCAGCTACGTCGCATCGAGAGTCTGGTGACGGCGGTGCTCCCGCAAGGAGATGACGCCAAGTGTCTGGGAATGCCGCAGAACCGGCCGGTGCTGCGGGTCAAGAGTGTCAACGTAGACGACCGGGATGGAGCCCCGGTCGAATACGCGATTACCCGGTTCCGTGCAGACCGGATCCAACTGCGCATCAATCCCTGAAGGTCGCTCAAACCTCACCTTTTGTCACCCCACTTGCAGGAGCCTGAATAATGTATCTGAAATCCACCCTTCGCCGCCAGTTGCTGGCGCTTGGCATGGCCGCCGCTGCGGCACTGCCGATCACCGGCTTTGCCCAAGTCCAGCACGATGGCAGCGCCGCCAAGCCGCTGCGCGTCATCCTCATTCCAGCCGACGGTGGTACGGAAGACGGCACCAAGAAGGATTTTCAGCCGATTTTCTCGGCCATCGAGCAGGCCACCGGCCTGAAGTTCGATCTCAAGGTTGGTCAGAGCTATTCGGCTGTCGTTGAAGCCATGTGCAATGGCGCTGCCGATATTGCCTGGTATGGCCCGGCCTCTTATCTTCAGGCCAAGGGGCGAGGTTGCGCCGAGTTGTTGGCTTTGGCGGTTCGTCATGGCGACTCGGTTTACTACTCCGGCATTTTTGCCCGTACCGATAGCGGCATCAACAAGCTGTCCGACCTCAAGGGCAAGAAAGTCGCCCTGGGTGACGTGAACTCGACATCCAGCTTCAACGTACCGGTCGCGATGATGATCGAGAGTGGCCTGCAACCCGCCCGCGACCTTGGCGGCATCAACATGGCCGGCAGCCACGCCAACGTTCTCAAGGCAATGGCCGAAGGGTTGGTCGACGCTGGCGGCGCTTCTTTTGACTCCTTTGAGAAAGCGGTCAACAGCAAGGCAATCGATCCGAGCAAGGTCAAAGTCATCGTCAAGAGCTCGCCGATTCCCTATCCGCCGCTGGCTATTCACCCGAAGGTCGATGCCGGCATCAAGGGCAAGTTGAAGGACGCTTTCAACCAAGTCGACAAGCTGCCTGGCATCACCAAAGATCAGATCCGTGGCTATGGTGGTGGCAAGGTTGACGGCTATACCGCAAATGTCAGCGAAGGCGACATGGCAAAGGCCGGCAAGATGTTTGAACTGGTCACCGACCAAGTCAAGCAAGACATCATGAAGAAGGCCAGCACCCGCTGATCCGCCTTGCCTATAACAAAACTGGCACGACTCCGGTCGTGCCGGACAGGATTCTGAAAGGCGAAGCCATGATCCACTTCGACAATCTCGGCAAAGCGTGGCCAGACGGCACCAAAGCGCTGAGCGACATTTCACTGCATATTCCGCGCGGTCAGTTCTGCGTCATCCTCGGCCCCTCGGGTGCCGGCAAATCGACCCTGCTGCGTGCGGTGAATGGTCTGATGCACCCAACGCAAGGCCAGGTGCGCATCGACGGCACGGCACTGACACACGCCACCCAAAAGCAGTTACGCCGCCGCATTGCCATGATTCACCAGCATTTCAACCTAACCTCGCGATTGAGTGTTGCCGCCAATGTTCTGTCGGGCTTGCTGCCGGTAGTTTCCACACCCCGCGCCCTGACAGGCTGGTTCCGGTCGGAGCACCGCCGCAAGGCTTGCGGATTGCTGCAACGGGTCGGGCTGGCACCGACCCACCTGAAACGCCGTGCTGGCGATCTCTCTGGCGGCCAGCAACAACGGGTCGGTATTGCCCGAGCCTTCATGCTCGATCCGGAGGTCGTTCTTGCTGATGAACCGGTGGCCAGTCTCGACCCCAAGATTTCACGCGACATCCTGACGCTGATTCGCGATGCAGCACGTGAGCACAACACGACGGTGCTGTGCAGCTTGCACCAGATCGATCTGGCGCGGGAGTTCGGTGACCGCATCGTTGGCATGCGTGACGGCAAGATCGTTTTCGACGGCACGCCCGCTGAGTTCACCGATGAACGCGTATCCGCCCTGTATCACGGCGCACATTGGGAAGATCCGCCCAAAAAGGCAGAACCGGAAGCCGCCGGTTTTGAACTCGCACATGTCTAAGGTTGCCATGCAAAAACCCATTCCCGTTCCCGCGCCGGGCAGCCAGGTGCATTGGCATCTTGATGCGCCTTATTCGTTGAGACATCTCCTGATCATTGCCGCCATCTTGATCGTACTAATCCTCACGGGGCAGAGAACCGAGATGGACAAGATGGTCATGATGACGACCGAGGCCGCTGGCAAGTTGCTTGGCGTTGCCGACGATTCCCAGGTGGTAAGAGGTCTCTCCCGGGTTGCCACCTCAATGTGGCCGCCTGTGCTCGGTGAAACGGAGGAAATCTCCCGCCTGCCAGAGTTCAAACGCGATCAGCTTCCGATTCTCTCGCGCATCGAAGTTCAAGAGCGCGTTGAGCAACGCATGAACACTGAAACGCTTCAACTGGAACCACACTCAGAATCGGTCGAGGTGCTGGTCAAACCCGTCGGCTATGTAGTGTCGGTGTTCATCAAGATGATCGAAACGCTGGAAATCGCTCTCTGGGGAACGATCATCGCAGTCATCCTTTCCGCGCCGCTCGCTTACTTCGCGGCCCGCAACTATAGCCCGAACCAGGCGAGCTACACCGCAGCAAGAGGCTTCATCAGTCTGCTGCGTTCCGCTCCGGAACTGATCGTCGCACTCTTCTTGGTGCTGGCTTACGGTTTCGGGCCGATTGCCGGTGTGCTGGCCCTGGGGCTGCATGCGGCGGGTTTTCTCGGCAAGTTCTACGCCGAAGACATCGAGAACGCTGACAAGAAGCCGCAGGAGGCGCTCGAAGCGATTGGTGCCGGCAAGCTGAAAACGCTTTGGTATGGCGTCGTACCGCAAGTGCTGCCGCAGTACATAGCCTACACCGCCTACATTCTGGATCGCAATCTGCGTATGGCAACCGTCATTGGTCTGGTGGGTGCGGGTGGCATCGGGCAGGAACTAAAGGGGCGTTTCGACATGTTCCAGTACGGCCACGTCATGACCATCCTGATCGCCATCTTCATCTTCGTTTTCATCCTTGATCAACTGTCGGCGCGCATCCGCAACAAGCTGATCTAAGCATTGGCTTCATTTTTGCCAAGCACAAACAAACACGTCTAGACATCCAGATAAATCGAAGTCTATAGGAGTTCCATGGTCATGCTGACCCACACTGATTTACCGCGTAGCCAGTGGCTGCGTTTATGGACGGCTCTTCCGGCCGACCGAGTTCGAACTGCGGCCGACGAGCTGAGCAAGCGCTACGTTGTCGAAGATATCGAACTGCCGCAGTCGGGCCTCGGCTTGTTACCGCTCAACGACGGGGCGCTCGGCGAGGCGTATTACCTCGGAGAAATCCCACTGGCCCGCGCCCATGTCCGTATTGCCGACGGTGCCGGCAAGGCTGTTGAAGGTGGCGCGATCATCATGGACGACCGCGCCCGCTTGGCCCGTTCGCTGGCCATTCTCGACGGTGTTCTGGCCGCCGGTCTGCCTGGGTTCGAAACGGCCCGCACCCTGCTTAACGAGGGTGCTGAAAAAATCCGCGAAATCACCGTCGACCGCCAGAAGCTGATGGCGGCGACCCGCGTTGATTTCTCCCTGCTCGGAACAACTGATGAGGAGGATGACGATGCCTGATCACATCCGTTCCGCGGGTACCGACTGGCAACCTGTGGCGCAACAGGGCGCATTTCGCCAGATCATGAACTGCTTCGCCTATCCTGGCCGGCTGGGCCAACTAGCGACTGAAGCGAAGCATGGCCTGCCACTTCTGCTGGCAACCTTGGTCGACCGCAGCAACCGCCTGGCTGACCCGCATCGCTTACTGGACGACGACGAGCATCGCCGCCTGGGCGCCAACTCAGGGACACCGGAAATGGCGCAATTCGTCGTCCAGCCTGGCGTTCTCCCCCCTGATTTCCAGCCCATCCTGGGTAGCCTAGAAAACCCCGAACAAGGTGCCACCCTGATCGTCGTTGCTGAACGTCTCGGCACCGGTGCCAGCCTTCACCTGAGCGGGCCGGGTATCGACGGCACTGCGACGGTTGCCGTCCAGGGCGTCGATCCTGTCTGGTGGCAGAAGCGCGAGCAATGGAATGCCGGCTTTCCGCTGGGTGTGGACATGATCGTCGTGGCTGAACGCCAGGTGCTGGCGCTACCCCGAACCACACGCATCGACCTGAAAGGAGCGAACTGATGGGTTACGTTGCCATCAAGGGCGGCGGCCGTGCGATCCGTGGCGCCGAAGCAGCCCTGGAAGCCCTGCGCACCGCCGAGGGGGATACCGGCACACCGCTGTCGCTATCGACCATCGAAAACCAGTTGCGACTGCTTACCTCACGCATCGTCTCCGAGGGTGGGCTGTATCACCCACGTCTGGCGGCGCTGGCTGTCAAGCAAATGCAGGGCGACACGCTGGAGGCGGCCTTCGCATTACGCGCCTATCGTTCGACCAAACCCCGACTGCTCGAAGCCCCCATCCAGGACAGCGGGAAAATGCGCCTGATCCGGCGCATATCAAGTGCCTTCAAGGACATTCCCGGTGGCCAGATGCTTGGACCGACCAACGATTACGCCTTGCGCCTGATGCGTCTCGACCTGGCGAACGAGTCGCCGGAATCCTTCCGCGATGTGGCCCGTCACTTCATGGCGAACACCCCGGAAACCGATCTGCCCGACTGCTTTCCGAAGGTCGTCGACGCCCTGCGCGCCGAAGGGTTGCTGCCCGCCCTCAACGGTCCGGCCGGAACGCCTTTCGACATTACCCGCGATCCGCTGGTCTTTCCGGTCGCACGCTCAGCCGCGCTGGCCACGATGGCACGCGCCGAAACAGGTTCCCTGCTGGCCATCGCCTATTCCAACATGCGCGGTTATGGTGATGTGCATCCGACCATCGCCGAGTTGCGCGTCGGTTATCTGCCGATCATGTTGCCGCATCCGGTAACGGGAGAACCCATCGAAGCGGGTGAAGTCCTGATGACCGAGTGCGAGGTGGTGGCCATGTATGAAGGTACCGACACCGACGGGCCTCCTGTCTTCACGCTGGGCTACGGTGCCTGCTTCGGTCACAACGAGGTGAAGGCGATTGCCATGGCCATCCTTGATCGTGCCCTGCAAAAGGGAATGCGCGATGGGCCACGCAACCCCTCAGAAGATCCTGAGTTTGTCCTGCTGCACGTCGATGGCGTCGATTCCATGGGTTTCGCCAGCCATTACAAGATGCCGCACTACGTCACCTTCCAATCCGACATGGATCGCCTGCGGACAACCCAGGCCAAGGCTGCTCAGTGCGCGCAAGAAAGCCAGCCCCGGCGTCAAGGAGAAAACGCGTGAATCCGAACTATGAACTACCGCTCGACGAGGCCGACTACAGCTTCGGTTTTCTCGACGAGTTCGCCAAGCGCGAAGTCCGGCGCACCATCCTGAAAGCCATTGCCATTCCCGGCTACCAGACGCCTTACGCCTCGCGCGAAATGCCGATGGGGCGCGGATTTGGTACCGGCGGCCTGCAACTGACCCTATCGCTGATCGGCCAGGACGATACGCTGAAGGTGATCGACCAAGGCTCGGACGACTCGGTCAATGCGGTCAACCTGCGCCATTTCGTCGAACTGACCTGCCCGGGCGTCGATACCACGGAACGGACGTCGGAGGCGACGCTGATTCAGTCGCGTCACCGCATTCCGGAAGTTGAACTGTCCGAATCGCAAGTGCTGATCCTGCAGGTGCCTTATCCCGACCCGCTAGTTGTGATTGAACCCTCCGAAGCCAAGCGCAAGGTAATGCACGGTGAAGGCGACTATTCACGGCTGCTGACCAAACTGTACGAGGACATCGTGCAGTTTGACGAAATCACCATCTCGCACCGCTATCCGACGCGGATCAACGGCCATTACGTCATCGACCCCAGCCCGATCCCACGCTACGACATTCCACGCCTGCATCGTTCGAAGGCGCTGGTTCTGCTGGGTGCCGGCCGGGAAAAGAAGATCTATGCCGTGCCACCTTACACCGTGGCCGCGCCACTGGCCTTCGACGACGTGCCGTTCCGCACCGAGGACTTTAGTGACGAACACGGGGCTCGACGTACCTGCGGGCGCTGCGGTGCCGACGATAGTTTCCTCGACGAACTAATCGCCGACGATGGTAGCAAGGTCTGGCAGTGCTCCGATTCCGATTACTGCAACCAGCGTCTAGCTGAGCCTTCCCACGAGGTGAGCGCATGAAGAAAATACTGGAAGTCCGCAACCTGACC
>CAMKYP010000201.1 GCA_946477505.1 uncultured Dechloromonas sp.
CGGCCGGTCGGCGATCAGCGGCCGCAGGGCGGGCTCCATCTCCTTCAGAATCTGCACGGGCAGTGCCGAGGTGAAATCGTAGGCGGCGGCCTTGGCGCCCGGCACGAAGGCGGTGACGACGCCGTAGAAACGGTCGCCGATGTAGAAAGCGAAGGTGGCGGCGCGGTTCATGACCTTGGCGCTGCGCACGCCGCCATCGGCACCGATGACCTTCGAACGATGGTCACCCGTGCCGGTCTTGCCGCCCACGGCAAGGGGTTTTTCCGCTTCGTTGCGGTAGGTGTCCTTGAGCCGTCGGGCGGTGCCGCTATTGACCACGCGCAGCAGGGCGCGGCGGGTAACCTGGGCGACTTCGGCCGGCATGACGCGTTCGCCGGCCTCCTGCTGGCGTTCGAGACGGGTTTCGTAAGGCGTGTCGGTGGCGAAGCGCAACTGGTCGATGCGCACCGTCGGGCGGCGGATGCCGTCATTGACGACGATGCCCATCAACTCGGCGAGGGCGGCCGGGCGGTCGGCGGAACTGCCGATCGAAGTGGCCAGCGAGGGGACCAGATGCTCGAACGGATAACCCAGGCGCCGCCACTCCTCGGCGATGCGTTCGAAGGCGGCGACCTCGACGACGATGTTGATGCGCACCTGCTGGGCGTGCTTGAAGCGGGGGGCAAACAACCATTTCGAGGCGTCACGCCGTGCTTCGACGCTGGCCGGCACGATATCCTTCAGGGTGGCCTTGGGCTGGCCTTGCAGGTGGCGGACCAGCCATAGTTCCAGCGGATGCACGCGCGCCAGATAGCCCTGGTCGGCCAGACTGTACTGGCGGGTGGCATGGTTGTCGAACAGCTTGCGCAGGCTGGCATCGGAGCCGGCCTTGTCGCCGAGTCGCTTGCGCAGGAAGGCCGCGAAGCCGGCAAAGTCGCTCTCCGGCTTGACGCTCAGGTAGGCAGCGGCCTGCGGAACCGGGCGGCCGGGGACCGAGTCGGCAAGGACTTCCAGCCGGTCCTCCGGCGCTACATCACGGTACTTGTGCCAGTAGGTGCGCAGGAAGCCCAGGCCCTCGCGCTCGGCGAAGCGGTTGAGGAAAGCCTGGCGGGTCTCGTCGTCGTCCTTGTCGCGCAGGCCGCGCGCCGGGGCATCGGCCGCTTCGTAGGCGTGGTAATGGACGACATCCTGCATGATGCGGACGAAGGAGAGGTTGACCGACTGTTCCAGTGCTTCGGCGACGCTCGGGTTCTTGCCGTCGTCTTCGTGCTTGAAATTGCCGAAACGATGGATACCGCCGCCGGTGAAAAAGGTTTCGCCCGGGCTGGCCGGGTAGCGGCGCTCCATGGCCGCTTCGAGCAGCGCTTCGAGCGAGGTCTCGGGCTTGGCGCGCAGGATGTCGATGGCCCAGTTGCTCAGGCGGTCGGCCGGGTGGCGCGGCAACTTGGCCAACGCCTCGGCAGGCATGCCACCGTAGCGCTTGTGCAGGTCGGCGACGACCAGCAGGTAGGAAACCAGGGTGCGGAACTTGGCGCTGGAGCCGAGATCGAGCTTGGTGCCGGCATTGATGTCGAGTGGTTGGTCGAGGTTGTCGGCTTGGATGCGCAAGACATTGGCGGTCGCTGTGCGTTCATAGAGCGTGAGGCTGTAATTGACCTGTTTCGGATCGCCATTGGCCAACAGGCGGGCTTCCCTGAAACCGGCACAGGCCAGGAAGGACGGGTCGGCCAGGCGGTTGAGGACGTGCGTGACCGCCTGCTGGCTGGGGCCGTCCAAGGTGGTGTGCACACGCAGATCGTAGCGGTCGAGGGTGTAGAGGTTTTCGACATCGAGCAGGTCGCTGAGCGAACCCCGGATGTCGTTGACCGCCTTGCGTTCGACGAAGGAGACTTCGTCGCCCGGACGGGCCTGGCGGGCGGGGTGTATGGTCACCTGGAGCGCGGCTTCGCGTAGGTCGGCCGGAATCCGGTGGTCTTCGGCGAGCAGGCGAATGTAGCTGTCGGTGAGCGCGTTGAGGCGGCCGCTGGTATCGCCAAGCAGACCGGAAGGACGGCGTTGGGCGACGAACAGCGACAGGGCCTGCTTGAAGGCCAGGGCACGCTCGGCGAGATCGGCGCCGGGATCGTTCAGCAACTGGTTGACCTTGGCGAAATCGTGGCCGTACCAAGCCCAAAGGCCGTCACCCAGGCCATTGACTTCGCCGTAGCCGGGAATGCCGCCGAGCGGTACGGAGTTGATGAAGTCGAGCACGATGCGCCGGCGTGCCGGCAGGGTCTCTTCGCCGTCCTGGTAGGCGCGCAGCGCAGCCGACATCATCTGGTGGAACTTGTCGTCGGTATCGTGCGTGCGGCCGCCCGGCGAGTGGCGGAATTTCTCGATCTGCGTCGCCAGCGTGCTGCCGCCGGCACGGCCGTTGCCGCCCAGGTTGACCTGGCGCATGGCCTGCCCGGCCGCCACGCGGGTCAGGCGTCCCCAATCGACGGCGGGATTGCGTTTCGGCGTTTCAGGGTCGAGCAGGTCGCGGTTCTCGATGAACAGCAGGGCTTCCACCAGCACGGAGGGTATGGCCTCGAAATTCGGGTACTGCAGGCGGGGATATTGGCTGTCGTACAGCGCCTGGTCGTGCCGGTCGAGAATGGTCAGGCCGGCCCGCGATTTCTCGCGGTAGATCGGGAAATGCCCTTGCCCGACAATGTCGCGGAATCCCTGGGATTGCCGTGCCTGGGCAACGACCGTGTAGCCGGCCGCCGTCATGCGCGGCAGGAAGGCCTTGAGCTGGGCATAACCGAGACGCTGGTCGTAGGGGCCTGTCACGGGCAGCCAGATGCTCTTGTCCTCGCCTGGCTCGACCTGCCAAGTGGAGGTCCGCGCCATTTGGTTGAAATAGCTGGCCTGGAAATTCGATTCCTGCAGTTCGATCCAGGCCAGCGTACCGGCGCCTGCACCGAGGGCGAGAATGGTCAGAGAGAGATAGAGCTTCCAGCGGCGCGGCCGGGCTTGGATATTTTCTTGTGGGGTGATACTAACCATCTGAGGGGCGAGGCATGTTGGTTATGGGTGAGGACGACGGTCCCGATGCTTGCCAGGCGTGGTGCCTTGCGTTGATGGGTCGCGTCGGGCTGACCTGCTTTCGGTTTGCCTGCATGGTAAATCGGTTTCGCATAACGTGTACGGCCTGCCTCGACGCCGGACACGAAAAAAATTGGCGGGATGCCGTGTTTGCCGGGATGGTATTGGTGGCAATCGCTTGAGTCCGGTTTGCTCCCGGCGAGGGGGCTTCAATAGATCGGTGCGGGAAAAGGCGGCGGGGGCTCCAGGCTTGCCGGCATGTCGCCGCGCAGAAAGCTGACCGAGCGATCCACCACTTCTCCCGCGCGAAGAATGCGTCGATGTCCCAAGCCGCCGGTGGGCCAAAGGGTCGCGCCGGGCCATGCCTGGCTGGCCAGGCGACTGTTGGCGAACGGAACCTCGCGGTCGCCTTCGTCATGGATGAACAAGGCCGCTTGCTTCAGCCGCGGAGCCAGGGAGAGCAATTCGACTTCATCCCAGCGCAGACCGATGCGCTGTTCGAGGCGGTACTGCATTGCCGAGCGCAGTATTTCCGGCAGCCCAAGCCGCTTGGCGAAAAAATGCGAATAGGCGGTTAGCGAGGCCGGCGGAGCGATGAGCACGACCCGTAATTCGGGCCTCGCCTTCAATTCGCGGCTGATTGCCAGCGCCAGTGCGCTGGCGCCGAAAGAGTGGCCGATCAGTCCAGCCAGCGTGCCGCCTTCGGATTCGATCAGGCGGGCAACGTGACCGATGCTCGCGGCGAAATCGACGATGGTCGCCTGCCGGCCGTCGCTGCCCCCGTGTCCCGGCTGGTCGAATAGCCAGACCTGGAATCCTGCCGCGAGCAAGGCGGGAACGAAAGCTTCTCCCTGGCTGCCGCGACCGCCCCAGCCATGACTGAAAATCACGGCGGGCGATCCGCTAGGGCCGAAGCGCCAGCAGGCGAGGCTACCGTCGGCGTTCCGGATGGCGTGATGCCGACCTGACTGAAGGAACGGTGTTTCCTCACCCTGACGGGAAGACCGGGGCGGCGTGATGAATCGACGAGCGGTTGTTCGGGCAATCCAGCGTGGCGCCAAGCGAATGCCGATGCCGGCCAGCGCCGCGCCAGCTGTGCGGATAATTAATGAACGAACGGTCGTGCTATTTTCTGGTGCGAGATCGACTAATGCGAAGGTATTCATGAGGAGACTCCAGGGAAAGTGACTGTCAGGCGGTGCTGGCGGATGGCGATCGAGCGCAATCGATCAACCGTTGAAAGGCGGCTTTGGCTCGGTTGCCGGTCTCGGCATCGCGGTAGAGGCTGTGGTTGCGATAGCAGGCGGCAATGATGCCGAACAGTTCAAAGGCGAACTGATCCGGTGCAATTGCTCCGGAAAAATCCCCTGATTCGATGGCTACTTGCACATTGCGGGCCACTTCGCGATCCAGTTTTCGCATCTGCTGGGCGACCGCGTCGTGCATCGGACCTGGCTGGTCGTCGAATTCGCTCATGGCGGACATCATCGGGCAGGCCTTGAGTCCGCAGCGCTCGGTCCAGAGCAGCCAGTTGACGAACAGCAGGCTCAAGCGCTGAGCACCGGCCGGTGCAGCGAGGGAGGGAAGGTAGGCCGTTTCTGTAAAGCGGCGGACGACCTCGTCGAGCGTGGCCAGTTGCAACTCTTCTTTCGAGCCGAAATGGGCGAACAGACCGCTCTTGGACAAGCCCGTCAGGGCGGCGAGGCTGCCAATGGTCAACGCATCGAAGCCCTGCGTCGCCGATTGCCGGACGGCAATGTCGAGAATCGCGGCACGGGTTTCTTCGCCTTTTCTGGCGAGACGCTTGTTGGTGGTAGCCATGGGAAAATAATAGAACGACCGTGCTATTGTTTCAAGCCAAATCGATACGGTCACGGAGCGACCATGCCTGGCGCTAGCCAAGGCACTCGGTCAACGCCGTTGGGCTACTGCGGCAAGCGTCTGCGTCGGATGCGGGCGTTGGTCCCGGGCGCGCCGGGACGCGGATTTACGGAGCCGCCTTTAAATGCAGGCCGCATTCCTTCGATTCGGGATTCTCCCACCACCAGCGGCCTGCGCGGATGTCTTCGCCCAGCGAAATGGCACGCGTGCAGGGCGCACAGCCGATGCTGGGGTAGAACTTGTCGTGCAGGGCGTTGTAGGGCACGCCGTTCTGCTTGATGTAGGTCCAGACTTCCTTTTCGCTCCAGTCGGCCAGCGGGTTGAACTTCTCCAGCTTGTTGCCTTCGTCGTACTCGCGGGTCGGCAGGCCGACGCGGGTAGTGGCCTGCTGGGCGCGCAGGCCGGTGATCCAAGCCTTCTTGCCGGCCAGGGCGCGTTGCAGCGGCTCGACCTTGCGGGCGTGGCAGCAGGCTTTGCGCAGTTCGATGGAGTCGTAGAAAGCGTTGATGCCGTGCTGGCGCACGTAGTTTTCGACCGCGGCGGATTGCGGGAAATAGACTTTCAGTTTCAGGCCGTAGTGCTTCTGCACCGCGGCCATCAAGTCGTAGGTTTCGAGCGGCAGGCGGCCGGTGTCGAGGCTGAAGGTTTCGATGGGCAGGCCGGACTTGACGATCAGGTCGGTCAGCACCATGTCCTCGGCGCCCAGGCTGTTGGCGAAGGTGGCCGGCGACCAGTTGCCGGCGATGTCGGCGAGCAGGTCGCGCGCGGCGTCGGTCTTGGCGGCGACGCTGGCGGCGAGTTCGGGCGTGACGTTGAGCAGGCTCGGATTCATGTTCGCTCTCGAATGATCAGGCGCGGCGGCGGAAATAGGGCTGCGGCTGGTCGGTCGCGCCCTGGTAGGCGTCGCCGAAGGGGCTGAAGCCACGTTCGATAGCGTAGGCCAGGTTCTTGCCGTCGGTCAGCGCATAGCTGTCGAAACCGACGCGCTTCATGAAGAACAGCTGGTCGTGCAGCACGTTACCAACGGCGCGCAACTCGCCGGTGTAGCCGTAGCGCTGGCGGAGCAGGGCGGCGGTCGAGTAGCCGCGGCCATCGACGAACTTGGGGAAATTGACGGCGATTAGCGAGAAGCGGGCGACGTCGTCGGCCACGTCCTCGACCTTGTCATCCGGTTGCAGCAGCAGGCCGATGCGTTCGCGGCCGGCCAGTTCGCTCTTGCGCGCTTGCCAGACGGCGAGCGGGAAGAGGATGTCGCCGGCCGGCAGGGCGACGGTGTCAGCCGTTTCGCCGTCGCCGATTTCCAGGGTTTTCCAGCTGTCTACCGCCGCAGCGCCGTTCTTGATCAGTTGGGACATTATGCGGCCTCCTTCTGTGTCGTCTTGGCCTTGCCGTGGGCGCGGCCTTCGTAAACGCGGTTCTTGAACGGGTCGATGCCGATGCGATCGAAGGTGTCGATGAAGCGTTCGTCTTCGTGGCGATTTTCCAGATAGACCTGGATGATCTTCTCGACGGCGTCCGGCATTTCCTCGGCGGCGAAAGACGGGCCGATCACCTTGCCGAGCTTGGCGTCGTTGCCCTGGCGGCCGCCCAGCGTGACCTGGTAGAACTCGGCGTCGTTCTTGTCTACGCCGAGCACGCCGATGTGGCCGACGTGGTGATGGCCGCAGGCGTTCATGCAGCCGGAGATATTGAGGTCGAGTTCGCCGATGTCGAACAGGTAGTCGAGATCGTCGAAGCGGGCCTGGATGGCGTTGGCGATGGGGATGGACTTGGCGTTGGCAAGGTCGCAGAAATCGCCGCCCGGGCAGCAGATCATGCCGGTCAGCAGGCCGATGTTCGGCGTCGCCAGGCCGGCGGCCTTGGCCTTTTGCCAGACTTCGTGGAGGTCGGTCTGCTTGACGTCGGCGAGGATGATGTTCTGTTCGTGGCTGATGCGCAGTTCGCCGAAGCTATAGCGGTCGGCCAGATCGGCGACGATGTCCATCTGCTCGGAAGTGATGTCGCCCGGCGCGATGCCGTGCTTCTTCAGCGACAGGGTGACGGCGGCGTAGCCCGGCACCTTGTGGGCATGGGTGTTGCGGTCCAGCCAGTTGAGGAAGGCCTTTTCGTTCGGCAGTTCGACATTGCCGACGGTTTCGTAGGACGGCGCGGTGAAGTGGGCAGCGACGCGGTCGTATTCGGCCTGGGTGATGGTCATCGGGCCGCCCTTGCCGTGTGCCCATTCGGCCTCGACC
>CAMKYP010000202.1 GCA_946477505.1 uncultured Dechloromonas sp.
CAAGTAAGCGTTTCTTGCTCAACAAAAAACCCGCGGATTCCGCGGGTTTTTTGTTGCCGGCCGTTTTTGCTCAGTTTTCCAGCAGGCTGCGCAACATCCAGGCGTTCTTTTCATGAATCTGCATACGCTGGGTCAGCAGGTCGGCGGTCGGCTCGTCGCCGGCCTTGTCGACCAGCGGGAACAGGCTGCGCGCTGTCTTGGTCACGGCCTCCTGTCCAGCGACCAGCTGTTTGATCATCTCTTCGGCACTGACCTTGCCTTCGCTCTCCTTGATCACCGTCAGCTTCGAGAACTCGCGGTAGGTGCCGGGGGCGGCGACACCCAGGGCGCGGATGCGCTCGGCGATCAGGTCGAGTGCATTCCACAGTTCGGTGTATTGGTCCATGAACATCACGTGCAAGGTGTTGAACATCGGACCTGTCACGTTCCAGTGAAAGTTGTGTGTCTTCAGGTACAGCGTGAACGAGTCGGCGAGCAGGCGCGACAGTCCCTCGGCAATTTTCTCGCGATCCTTTTTGGTGATTCCGATATCCATGGCGACACTCCTAGTGTGGTGAGTTGATGCTGCTCATTGTCCGCGAGCAAGTCTCCGGGCGCCAATGAGCAATGCCGATGGCAATCATAGACCGTTTCAATGGCAAAAAAAAAGCGGGGCCGCAGCCCCGCCAAGGTTGGTTCCAGATCGTTCAGGCTTACTTGTTCTCGCTCTGCAGGTTCTTGAGCAGGTCGGCCGCCGAGTCCTCGGTGGGGGCTTTGGCCCCTTCGCCCTCCTGCATCAGCGAACCGAGGTCTACATCGCCCTGGTGCTCCATACGGGCCTTTTCGGCGGGGTCGCCGTAGCTGACGATATCCGGGAAGATGATGATGATGGCGACCATGATGATCTGGATACAGACGAAGGGAATGGCGCCCCAGTAGATGTCGGTGGTCTTGACCGAACTCGGCGCGACCGAGCGCAGGTAGAACAGCGCGAAGCCGAACGGCGGGTGCATGAACGAGGTTTGCATGTTGACCGCGAGCAGCACGCCGAACCAGACCAGGTCGATACCCAGCTTGTCCGCCACCGGCGCCAGCAGCGGCACGATGATGAAGGACAGTTCGAAGAAGTCGAGGAAGAAGGCCAGCACGAAGACCAGGATGTTGACCACGATCAGGAAGCCGACCTGGCCGCCTGGCAGTCCGAGCAGCAGGTGTTCAACCCACAGGTCGCCGTTGACGCCGCGGAAGACCAGGCCGAATACTGTCGAGCCGACGAGGATGAAGACCACGAACGACGACAGCTTGCCGGTAGTTTCCATCGCCTGCTTGAGCAGCTTGAAGCTGATGCGGCCGCGGGCCAGTGCCAGGATCAATGCGCCAGCCGCACCCATAGCGCCGCCTTCGGTCGGCGTCGCGATGCCGAGGAAGATGGTGCCGAGTACCAGGAAGATCAGTACCAGCGGCGGTACCAGCGTGGTGATGACGCGCAGGAACAGCTTGGCACCGCGCAGGGTGCGGGCTTCCGGCGGCAGGGCGGGGGCGGCTGAGGGTTTGAAGATGGCCAGGATGGCGACGTAACCGACGTACAGACCGGTCAGCACCAGGCCCGGGACCATGGCGCCTTCGTACATGTCGCCGACCGAACGGCCGAGCTGGTCGGCCATGATGATCAGCACCAGGGACGGCGGGATGATCTGGGCCAACGTTCCGGAGGCGGCAATGACGCCGGAAGCCAGACGCTTGTCGTAGCCGTAACGCAGCATGATCGGCAGCGAGATCAGGCCCATCGAGATCACAGAAGCGGCAACCACGCCGGTGGTGGCGGCGAGCAGGGCGCCGACGAAGATGACGGCAAAGGCCAGGCCGCCGCGCATCGGGCCGAACAACTGGCCGATGGTGTCGAGCAGATCTTCCGCCATCCCGGATCGTTCGAGGATCAGGCCCATGAAGGTGAAGAAAGGAATGGCCAGCAGCGTGTCGTTGGCCATGATGCCGAAGATGCGCTCCGGCAGTGCCTGGAACAGGGCCGGGGTGAGCAGGCCGAGTTCGATGCCGATCAGGCCGAAGACGATGCCGTTGGCGGCCAGCGCGAAGGCGACCGGGTAGCCGAACAGCAGAAACAGAACCAGGGCGCCGAACATCAGCGGCGCCATGTTGGCGATGATGAACTCAGCCATTATTTGGCCTCCTGTGCTTTGGCGGCGGCAATGGCGGCGGCCAGTTCTTCCTCGGCGCTCGGGCCCTTGGGTTTGCTGTTCGGGTCGTCAATGCGGCCTTGCAGGAAGGCAATGCGCTTGATCAGCTCGGAAATGCCTTGCAAGGCGAGCAGCGTGAAACCGATCGGCAACAGGATCTTGACCGGCCAGCGGATCAGGCCGCCGGCATTGGCCGACATTTCACTGATGTGATAGGAGTCGGCGACCAGCGGGATGGAGAGGTAAAGCACCAGCACGACCATCGGCAGCAGGAAGAACAGGGTGCCGATGATGTCGATAACGGCCAGGCCGCGCGGCGAGAGCTTGCCGGACAGGACGTCGATGCGGACGTGTTCATTTTTCTGCAACGTGTAGGGCGAGCAGAGCAGGAAAACGGCGGCAAACAGGTACCACTGAATTTCCAGCAGCCCGTTGGAACTGTAGTTGAACACAAAGCGCACCGCGGCGTTGCCTGAACTGATCACGGTCATGAGCAGTATCAGCCAGAATGCGCCTTTGCCTACCCGCTCGCTGATCCAGTCGATCAACTGCGAGAGCTTGAGCAGAAGGGTCACGAAATTTCTCCTCGATTGATAAAATTCCCGACTTCTTGAATTGGTCGGGGTTAATGAAAATCCCAGTGGGCCAAATTTACAGCGAAGGTCATAGGCGGAACATGGTGGAAATCCCTACAAACAGGCCAACCCGCATCTGTCTGGTGCGCCACGGCGAAACCGAGTGGAATGCGGAGCGCCGCATCCAGGGGCATATCGACATCGGACTCAACGAAACGGGCCGCCGCCAGGCAGTCGCGGCGGGGCGATGGCTGAAGCGGGCCGGCATTGTGGCGCTCTACAGCAGCGATCTGAAGCGGGCATGGACTACCGCCGAGTCCATTGGCGCCGAAATCGGCCTACTGCCGAAGGCGGTTCCGGAAATGCGCGAACGTCGTTATGGCGTGTTCGAGGGGCTGACCTACGATGAAGCGCGGGCACGCTATCCCGATGGCTATGGTGCTTTCGAGGGGCGCAACGCGGAGTATGCTTTCGAGAACGGCGAGAGCCTGAAGGCGATGTTCGCCCGGGTGACCGACAAGCTGAAAACCATTGCCGCCAGCCATCTCGGGCAGAATGTGGCGGTCGTCCTGCACGGAGGCGTGCTCGATGTCATCAACCGTTTCGTGCGCGGCAACCCGCTCGAAATGCCGCGCGATTTCCTGATTCCCAATGCGGGTATCAACTGGATTTCAGTGCTCGACGGCGTCTGGCATCTCGATACCTGGGGCGAGACCGACCATCTGGAGCCGGGCGCTCTGGACGAACTGCCTTCGTGATAGAATCTTCCCCCTTTTCTTCAATGGCTTGAGGCTACTCCCATGTTTTCCGCGAAAGACACCCTGGCAAAAGTTGACCCCGAACTCTGGAAGGCGATTGAAGCCGAGAACCAGCGTCAGGAAGAGCACATCGAACTGATCGCGTCCGAAAACTATGTCAGCAAGGCTGTCATGGAAGCCCAAGGCTCCCAGCTGACCAACAAGTATGCCGAAGGCTACCCGGGCAAGCGTTACTACGGTGGCTGCGAATATGTCGACGTCGCCGAGCAGATCGCCATCGACCGCCTGAAGAAGCTGTTCGGTGCCGAAGCTGCCAACGTCCAGCCGAACTCCGGCTCGCAGGCGAACCAGGCCGTGCTGATGGCTTTTGCCAAGCCGGGCGACACCATCATGGGCATGAGTCTGGCCGAAGGCGGCCACCTGACCCACGGCATGGCCCTGAACATGTCCGGCAAGTGGTTCAACGTCGTCTCCTACGGTCTGAACGAGCAGGAAGAGATCGATTACGACAAGATGGAAGCGCTGGCCCGCGAGCACAAGCCGAAGATCATCGTTGCCGGTGCCTCCGCCTACGCCCTGCGCATCGATTTCGAGCGCTTCGCCAAGATTGCCAAGGAAGTCGGCGCTATTTTCTGGGTCGACATGGCTCACTACGCCGGCCTGATCGCCGCCGGTTTCTACCCGAACCCGGTTCCGTTCGCCGATGTCGTTACCTCGACCACCCACAAAACCCTGCGTGGCCCGCGCGGCGGCGTGATCCTGATGAAGGCCGAGCACGAGAAGGCGCTGAACTCCGCCATCTTCCCGGGCCTGCAAGGCGGCCCGCTGATGCACGTCATCGCTGCCAAGGCTGTCGCCTTCAAGGAAGCCGCTACCCCGGAATTCCGCAATTATCAGGAACAAGTGGTCAATAACGCCCGCGTCATGGCCCGTGTGCTGGGTGAAGAGCGCGGTCTGCGCATCGTTTCCGGCCGCACCGAAAGCCACGTCTTCCTGGTCGACCTGCGCGCCAAGAACATCACAGGCAAGGATGCCGAAGCCGCCTTGGGCCGTGCCCACATCACGGTCAACAAGAACGGCATTCCGAACGACCCGCAGAAGCCGTTCGTTACCTCCGGCATCCGTATCGGCTCGCCGGCCATGACGACCCGCGGTTTCACCGAAATCGAGGCTGAGCAGATCGCCCATCTGGTGGCCGACGTGCTCGACGCCCCGAACGACGAAGCGGTTGCTGCCACGGTGCGCGAGAAGGTTTCCGCCCTGTGCAAGCGCTTCCCGGTCTACGGCGCCTGATCCGGATCGAGGCTTGAGGATCGAGCAATTGCTCGATCCTCGCTCGAACCAGATATCTAACAGCTAACTTCCATGAAGTGTCCTTTCTGCGGCGCGGAAGACACGGCGGTCGCCGATACCCGTTTGAACGACGAGGGCGACGTCGTTCGTCGCCGCCGGAAGTGCAATGCCTGCGACAAGCGCTTCACGACCTACGAGCGGGCTGAAATCCAGTTGCCGCAGGTCGTCAAGAAAAACGGCCTGCGCACCGAGTTCCGGCGCGACAAGCTGCGCGCCAGTCTGGAGTTGGCGCTGCGCAAACGGCCGGTGTCGATCGAGTCGGTCGACGCCGCTGTGGTTGATATCGAAGAGCGCCTGCTGTCGGCGGGTGAGCGCGAAGTGACCACCCAGCAACTGGGCGAGCTGGTCATGCGCGAACTGAAGAAGCTCGACAAGGTGGCCTACATCCGCTTCGCCTCGGTGTACCGGAATTTCGAAGACGTGGATGCTTTCTCCCGCGCCATCCGCGAAGTTTCCCCCGCCGCCAAGAAAAAATGAGCTTTACTGCCGTCGATCACGGCATGATGGCCCGAGCCCTGCAGCTTGCCGAGCGCGGCCTGTGGACAACGTCGCCCAATCCACGGGTCGGCTGCGTGTTGGTTCGCGATGGCGCGATTATCGGCGAAGGCTGGCATGAGAAGGCTGGCGAGCCGCACGCCGAAGTGCATGCCCTGCGTGCGGCCGGCGACAGGGCTCGCGGTGCCACTGCCTATGTGACATTGGAGCCGTGCAGCCACCACGGTCGCACGCCGCCCTGCGCCGAGGCACTGATTGCCGCTGGCGTGTCGCGCGTTATCGCGGCGATGACCGATCCCAATCCTCTGGTTGCAGGCAAGGGCTTGGCCTTGTTGCGGGCTGCCGGTATCGAAACGGGCAGCGGCTTGCTGGAAAACGAGGCGCGCGAGCTGAATATCGGTTTCGTCTCACGGATGATTCGTGGTCGCCCTTGGCTGCGCCTGAAGGCGGCGGCCAGCCTCGACGGCAAGACGGCGCTGAATAACGGTGTCAGCCAGTGGATTACCGGTCCCGATGCGCGGCGCGACGGCCATGCCTGGCGGGCGCGGGCCTGCGCCATCCTGACCGGTATCGGCACCGTGCGCGACGACGATCCGCAATTGAACGTCCGTGATGTCGAAACATCCCGGCAGCCCTTGCGCGTCGTCGTCGATAGCAAGCTGGAAACGCCGCTTGCTGCCCGCATCCTGCGCGGCGGGCCGACACTGATTGCCGGGGCCGTCGACGATGCCGGGCGAATCGGGGCTCTGCGCGCGCTCGGCGCAGAAGTGCTGATCCTGCCCAATCCGTCCGGCAAGGTTGATCTGGCGGCCTTGCTTGGTGCCCTGGCGGCACGCGGCATCAACGAGGTGCACGCCGAGGCGGGTTTCAAGCTAAATGGTTCGCTATTGCGCGAAGGCCTGGTCGATGAACTGCTGCTCTATCTGGCGCCCTGCCTGATCGGGCACGAGGCCAGCGGTCTGTTCAACCTGCCCGAACTGGCTACGCTAGACGGCAAGCGCCGCCTGCAGATTCGCGATCTGCGTCAGGTCGGTGAAGATATTCGCCTGATCGCACGTTTCCGCTAGACCCGCAAACAGCGCAGCCAGCATCCTTCTTGAAGCGGACGGTGCGCCATTCCATGTTCAGTACGTCAAGCAGCAATAGCCGGCCGCTCAGCGACTCGCCGATTACGGCCGCCAGTTTGAGCGCCTCGGCGGCCTGCATGGTGCCGACGATGCCGGTCAGCGGCGCGAAAACGCCCATTACCGCACAACGCACTTCCTCGACATCGTCGCCTTCCGGAAATAGGCAGTGGTAGCACGGTGAGTCATCACGGCGCAGGTCGTAGACGCTGATCTGGCCGTCGAAACGAATGGCGGCACCAGAAACCAGAGGCTTCTTGTGATGCACGCAGGCCCGATTGATGGCATGTCGTGTCGCAAAGTTGTCGGTGCAGTCGAGTACGAGGTCGGCTGTGGCAACTAGAGCATCCAGCGCAGCGCCGGAAAGGCGTTGTTGTAGGGGCGAGATATTGATTTCCGGATTGATCGCCTGCAGCGCCTGCTTTCCGGATTCCACCTTGGTCATGCCGACGCGGGCCTGGGTGTGCAGGATCTGACGCTGCAGGTTGGTGAAATCGACCGTGTCGTCATCGACCAGCGTGATCTTTCCGATACCGGCCGAAGCCAGGTAAAGGGCTGCCGGGGAGCCCAAGCCGCCAGCGCCGATGATCAGCGCATGGGTGGCGAGAATGCGTTCCTGGCCTTCAATACCCAAGGCGTCCAGCAGGATGTGGCGGCTGTAGCGGAGAAGCTGCTCGTCGG
>CAMKYP010000203.1 GCA_946477505.1 uncultured Dechloromonas sp.
GGCAAGAATCATGGCGAGCATTGCAACCTGCAATGGCGAACGCTTCGCTTTGAATTTCATCATTCGACTAGCCATGTCGCGCCTCAATCATCAAACAAAACAGACTTAAATTATGTCGCATTATGCGGAAAACACGGAGACTAATTCACGACGAGATACAAACAGCCCAAGTGACTGCAAATTTCGAGCAGCTGCATCCTGTCCATATCCCATGGATTTCAATTCGCGAACCATGATGCTGGCCAACGAAAGGCGGTCACGCCGCTTGCTGCCTTTGCCAAGTGTTTGCTGTTCACCAATATTTTTTTGCACAAACATACCGATTTTGTTTTTCGTTCGCCAACACATTTTTGTCACAAAAACCGCATTCCAATCGCGACTCCTTGTCGCTCGAATGCCCCTTGATTTACTTCAAGTGCGTAGCTGGCCGGTTTCGAACTGCAATGCAGCTGATCCGACTTCGGGGCCATCTCCTGGATGTCCACAATAACGCCATCATCATCCAGCCAGGCAACGGAAAGCGGGATCAGCGTATTCCGCATCCACATGCAATGTTTGTCCGCAGCCTGGAAGGAGAAAAGCATTCCTGCATGTTCGTCCATGGACTTGCGATTCATCAAGCCTCGCTGCATGCTGCCTTCACTGGCTGCGACTTCGGCCAGAAACCACCCTGCCCCCGCCTTCAAGCTGACCACTGGAAGCGGCCCCTCGTTTGTGGGGAAGAGACGAAATATAGTGACAACGGCGATTAGCACTGCGCCACTCACAACCGTCCATTTCCAGCGCAAAACTAAATTCACAGAAAGCCTTTGAAGTGCAATAAACAATGCCATTGTAGCGCAATAGATACCCAGCGGGAATAACCCGCAGGGTATCTCAAATGCTCAGAACGAAAGCCCACTAGCGCCCAATCCCTGCCGTTCGCGCACGGTTATCAACCTTGATATGCATCGACATGTCCGGTCCAAACTTGACGTTAACCGAGGCGCCCATTGCCGGTTTGCCCACCTCCCCTGGGAAATCCTTGTGAGCAACCACCAAGGCCGCATCGCGAGAAGTCTTGATCGCCGACGCGCGATGGTCTTGAGCTAGCACCTGGCCGACATACAGACCGCGACCGGCTGGCTTCACCAAATGCAGCCCAGCATTTTCCACCTGGTGCTCGACGGGCAGCGCCATGAGATCCACCCCTTGCGTGCGCAATACTTGGCCGGCCATGCGGATACCCTGCTGCGCCGCAAACTCGCGAATCGATCCATCATCCAGCGCGTTGCGGACGGCAATTGCGCCATCGACCGACGCGGGCGACCGAATTACACGTGCAGCCGCTTCCGGCACAAAATCCGACATGCGAACCGGGCTACGTCCATTCGCCCACTGGGGAAATACCGCCCGCACTTCATTTTCGGCCAGAACGCCGGCCGATGCTCCGTACAAAGCGCGCAAGCCTTCCAGATCAACGCTGTCAGGCAACTGGAATTTCCCCTGAATTCCTTCAATGCCAAATCCCGAAACACCGCGTTCAATCGCTTGGGCGCCGATAAACAGCAGCGCAGCGCGTGTATCGAGAGCATCAGAACCCGCAATCCCTACTTCAACGTCTGGCGCTGATAACACAGCCTGCAAGGCTTTGACGGCGGTCTCGAATGATGGCGCGGTGAGCGAACCAGGAAACGTTTGAACAGGCGGCACCGGCGGACGACCGGTCTTCACCCGCAACTCATGCCCACTCAATTTCTCCTGAGCAGCCTGAATCAAGTCAGTTTGAACACTCTCCAGCATCGCATGCCGGCTTCCCGTTGCACGAGGCTCAAACCCTGCTTCGCACAACATCGCCCGTGCGCCTTCATTCGTCATCGAACCCAGCAAGTCGAGAGCATTCGACAACTCGCCTTGCTTCAAGTGACGGACAAACACATCGGCTTCGACCTTGCCCCAAACATCCGATCCGCGAGCCATGGGCAAACCTTCCGCCCGAGGCACCGCTTTATCAATAATGCCGAAGAAATCGAGTTGTTCCTGATTGTTTGCCATATTTCACCCCACTTCTAATGCGATGTTGTCAACTCGGAAGGCGGAATAAATCGCGAGGCCAAAAACGACTTTGCAACGCGTACCACCGCATCCCTTTCCCTACTGTCCTTGTCCAGCATCAATCGCGCCACGTTAGCTACGACAGGATGCGTCATTGTCGGACGACGCGTCCGGCTATCTATCCAACCCGCACATGCCAGTCGATCATGCTGATACGTTTCCATCACCAAGAACAACTCTTTCAGATCCAGGCCCCAACGGGGTTCATCAATAAATCTTGCAATCCTCTGCAAAGATGCCCGCATACCGTCCGAATAAGCCAAATGCAGCGCCACGCCGGTCAGAAAGACATAAGCCGACAGCTCCCAATGACCAACTAGCCCTGTGCCATGCGGATGACAAATAGGCCGTACAACATTTTGTGCGTCCTTGACATCCTCCGGCGAAAACAGACGAATCCCAAGACCACCCTGCATGGATATAGCCGTTTCAACCATTAAACCATTCCAGGCGCCACAAGCACCGGCCAATCGCACTCGCCACCGCTGATCGCCGAACGCAGTTTCAAGACTGCTTCTTCGTACTGCGCCAACGACGTGAAACCTAGCGGCACAAAATCTGCCATTTCGCTAAGTGCAAAAGCATGCGCGGCCTGCGCATCATGGGCAACTACCACCACTTGTTCGATAGTCGGCGAAGTTACCAGAGCACCGCCCTGACCTTGCACCTTTCGTTGCCCTTGCATCAAAAAGACCTGGCTCGTTTCAACTGCCATATTACACCTCCAATCTAATATTTTCGCAAAAACTTAACACCAAATTTACACCTGAGCCGGACATTCCTCGACCACGGAATGCAGTTTGTTCAGGTCGTCATCCTTGATATCGCCTTGAATCCACGCCGCAAGCAGCAACGCCGTCGGCTTAGGGATCGGTCGGCCACTCTCATAACGCGAACCACCACTTTGGGTCACGCCGAAACGCTGCCAAAAGCGAGACTGGTTTTCATTGCGCGCCCGGCGAACGTCGCCAATCGACGCCAAATTTACTTTCTGGCAATCCATATCATTGTTCCTTGATAATTCGACAATCAATTATGCCATGAAATGCCGCCCGAGATGCAGTTCATCAAATATCCGCCTGCACTTTCGTACAGGCGGACTTCCCTACTATCGCGTCAAACTGACTACCCTCTGCATTGGGATCGGTTCCACTACGCCACGTTGGCCCACATAGCCAATTTGTACCGGCTCACCGAGGGCAGGGATCATTGTGAGGCGGTCCATACGATGCGCAATCTTTGCTTTCCCTTCCTCAGTCGACTGCACCAAGTAGCCTTTATCAATGGCCACCACGGGGCCGACATGCGAACCACTGGTCTGCACGGGCACACCATCTGGCGCTTGCTCAATCCCGCATTCCTCAACTGAAAACTCCGAAGCAGATTGATCAAGCATCGCCACGGCTTCGCCGTAGCCCAACGCGATGAGCGTAGCCCGCTGTCGCTCCACCGCTTCTTCGAACCATGCCTTTTCTTCGGGCTTGATCGCGGCTGTCGAGTTTGCCTTAACCAGTGCGCGCCTAACCTTGCCGTGATCGGTAATTGCCTTCGCCAAGGTCTCCGCCTGGTCAAACGGTTGCCCCAGCATCCCGGACAACAGCTCTGCCTCCTTAACGGATTTTTCAATTCGACACTCAGTATCCGCAATCCGGTCTTCGATCTTGTCGATCCAGTTGTCCATTCGCGTGATCATGCCAGCCGACGACAACTTGTCCAGTGCCGTCTTGCCGCCATCTGGCGTAATCCACGTCACGGAGTCCAACCAATTTCGCTCGAAATCAAACCGCACACCTTTATAGACCAAAGCTTTTTTGGCGCCCATTGCCTGCATCTCGAGCCCAACAAGGTCGAGCGCTCGTTGCATTTCCTCCTTGTCTTTGAGCAATTGCCCGCCAAACTGCCCCAGACTTCCATTTCCGGCCAGCACCATATCGCGCGCCTGCTTCATCGACTTCAATCCTGCCAAGTCCTCCGGACCAAATTGGTCGGCATAACGAGCATGCGAATTCATTCGACTACGTAACATGAACTCGCTGTCGCGATGGGCTCGTTCAAGGAAGTGCAGTTTGCGTACTTCCGCCGCCAATTGTGTCTCGCGCAAAATCAATGGATTTCCCGATGCAGCCGCCTTCATATCAGCCGAATTCGCTGCTTCCGATGTCACATCATCTATTTCACTTTCGCCGCTGTAGTTGCGCAATTGGGCTACGCCGGCTGCCTTGTGCTCAAGCAGTTGCCATCGACGAGTGTCATACGTTTGGCTCGTTGCATAACGGAAAATCCCCACCTCAAAATTGTCCGGATCGCGCTCATACAGGAGATTGCCGCGTCGAATAATGCGGCCTTCCCTCTGTTCAAGGTCAGAACTTCGCCATGGCGCATCAATATGATGAAGGCATACTAGACGCCGCTGGACATTGGTACCTGCGCCCATTTTGGGAGTCGAACCAAACAGAAACCTGACATCACCGTCATTAACCCGTTTAAACAGCGCATCCTTGGCTTGTGGCGTATCGTGATCATGAATAAATTGGATCTCGTGCTCTGGTATGCCTGCCGCAATTAACTTTGTTTTCATGTCATCGTAGACAGAAAAGCCAGACACCCCTGCGGCCCCTTCAATGTCCTCGCTCGAAATTTCCAGATCAGCCTCATCGCCATCATCTCCCAGCGATTTCTGGTCACGATATTCCGCAATCTCCTCTGCTTGAATGGGGCGCGATCGCTCCCGCATTTCGAGCCATCTTTCGGCCCCGTCAACTTTTGTCACAAAATCGGTTACGAAAGCATGGGCGTCCGCCTTGCTGTTCAAACCCTCTCTCATGCATTGCCCGGTTAAAGGATCAAAAATCGAGAATGAACGTTCCTTGCCCTTGGTCACTGCGGTAACAAAATACGGTAAGCCCTCGTATTCTTTAACCGTGTGCAACGTACCCATCCGGTGTGTCACGTTTCCGGCTTCATCGCGAACGAAGATCCGCTTGTCCTTGGTCGCCATCCTGGCTTTGGCTGATAACGGAACCGACAGGTCACAAAAAACCAATTGCACGCCTTTATCGTCCGACCACTTCGCATAACTATCGACCATTCGGCGAATAGCCTGATTGATCTTACTGTCCGGAAAGTCAGGTGCTCCGGGCGAAATCAGCCGAAAATCCAACCCCGCCTTATTCGCCAACCCCGTTAACGACAATGCGTTGATCTTCCCCTTCGTTCTCCGCGTCAACTCCCGCAAATTTTCAAACTGCCCTACGATTGAATTCGGATCGACCTTCATTTGCGGTGTTGTCGCACCAGCTGCGACTGCAAAGCGTGCTTCTTCTTCTGTATCAAAACTCTTGGCGCTATAACCCGTTGTTACGTACCACTTGTCGTTGTCCTTTTTTTCAATAGCAATAGGCTTTGACAAATCAAGCTCGAACTTCGGTTGCCCTCCCTCATCACGCACAACTTCCGGAACTCCAAAAAAGGCAGTTTGCAACGGCGAACGCTGTGCAACCACATTCAGCGGCCTACCACCCTGAACTTTCGGTACCGGGAAAACTTTTCCGCGCGCTACTTCTTGTGCCTTCAAATCGTCCAATGTCACTACATCAGCAAAACTGCGATAGCTTCCCATCAATGACGAAAGATTCTTGAACTTGGCGAATCGCTGAGACAATCGGTAACCGGTACCAGAGGGCGCTACCTCATAGACGGTCTGCACATCGCCATATTGCTTAGCCCATGCATCGAAATGTTGGAGGCCATCGGCCTTGAGCGATTCATATTGCATATAGCGCTGCATGGTAAAGAGTTCAGCCAGAGAATTCGACACAGGTGTTCCTGTGGCGGCGATCAACGGAGCGTTTTGTCCAAAGGTCTCTTTCAGCCAACGAATCTTGACGAACAAATCGAACGCCTTGCCCGATCCCAACGGATTGCCCAGCCCGGCTACTCGTGACATTTGGGTCGCAAAGAACAGATTTTTGAAGGAATGCTGCTCGTCGATCAGAATTGCATCAACACCGAGATCGGAGAAATCAACCACGGCATCTTTTTTCCCCGCTTTAGCTTCTATTGTTTTCAGCTTGCCTTCCAAAGTCAGCTTAATCCGTTCCATGTCGCGAATGATGTTCCTGTCACCACGCTCACGTTTCATTGTCTCAATGCCATCGACGATCTCATCAAATTGTTCCTTGATGATCGCCGCCTCGGCATCCTTAGGTACGCCCAGTTTAACGAGCGAGGAATGTCCGACAATTACGGCGTCCCAGTTACCCGTAGCAATCTTTGAGAAAAATTTCGCCCGATTTTCTTTATCGAAGTCCTGTGGCGTTGCCGCCAACACATTCGCTCCAGGATACAACCGGTAGAAATCACTACGCCATTGCAACGTCAAATGATTCGGTACGGCAAAGAACGGCTTCCGAGCCAACCCCATTCGCCTCAATTCCATGGCCACGGTAGCCATTTCGTACGTTTTCCCGGCACCAACAACCTGGTCCAACAACATCGTCCTGTCCTGCAAGCCGCGCCACACAGCATTCTTTTGATGCGCTAACAAGGTGATGGCTGGCGTCATGCCAGGAAAGGTCAAATGACTGCCATCGAACTTTCGTTCTACAACTCGGTTGAATCGTTCATTAAAGAGGTGCGTCAGCCGCTCCGCTCGCGCACCGTCGGCCCATAACCACGAGTCCCAGTGCCCGCGCATCTTGTCGACCTTTTGGCGGGCGGCCTCAGTGGCGGGCTCATCGGTGACATATTTTTCATGCCCATCCACCATGATTTTCTTTTTGACTTCGATGCTGCGCGAATTCATCAATTGCGTCAGGATACTCAGCGCAGAAATCCTATCTGTGCCGAACTCATTGCTGTTCTTCACAAAATCGGCCCCGCCCGCATTAGACATCAGCCATTGCGCCGTTGCCCGAACATAGGCCATCGTCGTAGACGCGCCCGACACTTCTTTGGCAAACGCCTCATAAACATCCGAAGGCACCCAGGCAGCGCCTAGCGCCGCAAAAATCTCAGAAGGTAGCTTATCCCGAGGAATGACGGCCTCCAGCGCCGATAC
>CAMKYP010000204.1 GCA_946477505.1 uncultured Dechloromonas sp.
TCCAGCACCTGGCCGGCATGAAGGACTCCAAGGTCATCGTCGCCATCAACAAGGATCCGGATGCGCCGATCTTCCAGATCGCCGATTACGGACTGGTCGCCGACCTGTTTGAAACCGTTCCCGCCCTCGTGGCAGCCGTCTAAACCAAGAACATTTAGGAGATAACCCGTATGAGTACCTATATCGCTCCGATCCGCGACATGCAGTTCGTTCTCAATGAAGTCGTCGGTCTCGAAGACATCTGCGCCCTGCCGGGCAACGAGGAATGCTCGGTCGAGCTGGTCGAATCCATCCTCGACGAAGCCTCCAAGTTCGCCACCGGCGTGCTTGACCCGATCAACAAGGTCGGCGACCAGACCGGCCACGTCTGCAAGGACGGCGTCGTGACCACCGCGCCGGGCTTCAAGGAAGCCTACAAGCTGTTCGCCGAGACCGGCTGGATGTCCATGCCCTTCTCGCCGGAATACGGCGGCCAGGGCCTGCCGGCCGTCGTGTCGATGGCCGTCAATGAAATGTGGAAGGGCGCTAACATGGCCTTCGGCCTGTGCCCGATGCTGACCGGCGGCGCCATCGAAGCCATCGCCCACCACGCGTCCGACGAACTGAAGCAGAAGTACCTGCCGAAGATGGTCGAAGGCACCTGGACCGGCACGATGAACCTGACCGAGCCGAACGCCGGCTCCGACCTCGCTGCGATCTCGTCCAAGGCCAAGCCGGTTGGCGACGGCACCTATCTGGTGAGCGGCACCAAGATCTTCATCACCTGGGGCGAACACGACGTCGCCGAGAACATCATCCACCTCGTGCTGGCCCGCCTGCCGGACGCCCCGCCGGGACTGAAGGGCATCTCGCTGTTCCTGGTGCCGAAGTTCCTGGTCAATGACGACGGCTCGCTCGGCGCCCGCAACGACCTGATCTGCGCCTCGATCGAGCACAAGCTCGGCATCCACGGCAGCCCGACGGCCGTCATGTCCTACGGCGAGAAGGAAGGCGCCATCGGCTACCTGATCGGCGAAGAAAACAAGGGCGTCGGCTACATGTTCACGATGATGAACCATGCCCGCGTCAACGTCGGCCTGGAAGGTGTCGGCATCGCCGAACGCGCCTACCAGCACGCCCTGTGGTACGCCCGTGAGCGCGTGCAGGGCGCCATCATCGGCGACAAGTCGGGCGAGAAGAAGCCCATCCTGCATCACCCGGATGTCCGCCGCCTGCTGATGGACTGCAAGGCCCGCACCGAAGCCATGCGCACGCTGGCCTACTACGGTGCCGCCAACATCGACAAGGCGCATGCCGGCGACGCCGCCGCGCAGGCCCGCATCGACCTGCTGACCCCGGTGATCAAGGGCTGGAGCACCGAGCAGGGCGTCGAGCTGTCGTCGACCGCGCTGCAGGTCTTCGGTGGTGTCGGCTTCGTCGAGGAAACCGGCGCCGCCCAGTACTACCGCGATTCGCGCATCACCACCATCTACGAAGGGACGACCGCCATTCAGGCCAACGACCTGGTCGGCCGCAAGCTGGCCCGCGAGAAGGTGCCGGGGGCCGCGATGAAGACGCTGATCGCCGAGATGACGGCGACCGCTCAGGAACTCGAAGGCCACGCGCAACTGGGCAACATCGCTGCCAACCTGAAGGCCGCCATCGCCGCCCAGCAGAAGGCCGTCGACTGGATCCTCGCCAACTACGAAAGCGCGCCGCAGGCCGTGCATGCCGGCTCCGTGCCGTTCCTCAAGCAGACCGGCATCGTCGTCGGCGGCTGGCTGATGGCCAAGTCGGCAGCCATTGCCGCCCAGCATCTGGCCAACGGCAGCACCGACGATTTCTACAAGGCCAAGCTGGCTACCGCCGAGTACTTCGCCACCCACCAGCTGCCGTTCGCCGCTGCCTACGCTGCCGAAGTCACCGGCGGTGCGGCATCGACCCTCGGCCTGGCCGAGAACCTGTTCTAAGCCATGACCATGCGTACCGATCGCGATGCGATGGAATACGATGTCGTGATCGTCGGCGGCGGTCCTTCGGGGCTGTCGGCGGCGATCCGCATCAAGCAGCTGGCCGAGCAGAACGGCAAGGAAGTCTCCGTCTGCCTGCTGGAAAAAGGCTCGGAAATCGGCGCCCACATCCTGTCCGGTGCCGTGCTGGAACCGCATGCCCTGAACGAGCTGTTCCCGGACTGGCAGGAGCGCGGTGCGCCCCTGAACACGCCGGCCGGCGAGGACCGCTTCCTGTTCCTCACCGAAAGCGGTTCGTTCAAGCTGCCGACGCCGCCGCAGATGTCCAATCACGGCAACTACATCATCAGCCTCGGCAACCTGTGCCGCTGGCTGGGCGAGCAGGCCGAGGCGCTGGGCGTCGAGATCTATCCGGGTTTCGCCGCCGCCGAGGTGCTCTACCACGAGGACGGTTCGGTCAAGGGCGTCGCCACCGGCGACCTAGGGATCGGCAAGGACGGTCAGCCGGGACACAACTTCCAGCCGGGCATGGAACTGCATGCCCGCCAGACGATCTTCGCCGAAGGCTGCCGCGGTTCGCTGACCAAGGAATTGTGGGGCAGGTTCAACCTGCGCGACGGCGTCGATCCGCAGACCTACGGCATCGGCATCAAGGAACTGTGGGAAATCGACCCGGCCAAGCACCAGCCCGGCCTGATCGTGCATACCGTCGGTTGGCCGGTGGATTCGGCGACCTACGGCGGCTCCTTCCTCTACCACCTGGAGAACAACCTGGTGGCGGTGGGCTACGTCGTCGGCCTCGACTACAAGAATCCGTGGCTGTCGCCGTACGAGGAATTCCAGCGCTACAAGACGCATCCGGCCATCCGCGGCTTCTTCGAAGGCGGCCGGCGCATTTCCTACGGCGCCCGCGCGCTGTCGGAAGGCGGCTACCAGTCGGTGCCCAAGCTGCACTTCCCGGGCGGCGTGCTGGTCGGCGATACCGCCGGCTTCCTCAATGTGCCGAAGATCAAGGGCACGCACATGGCCATGGAGTCCGGCATCGTCGCTGCCAAGGCGGTGTTCGAGCACCTGTTCAAGGAAGGGGCTGGCGCCGAGGTCACGGCATACGGCGAGCAGATCAAGCAGAGCTGGCTGTGGGCCGAGCTGTACAAGGTCCGCAACATCCGCCCGGCCTTCAAGTGGGGCCTGTGGGGCGGGCTGGCCTACGGCGCCATCGACACCTATCTGTTCGGTGGCAAGGCGCCGTGGACGATGCGTCACCACGACGATCACAGCCAGCTGGGCGACAAGAACAACTACCCGAAGATCACGTATCCGAAGCCGGACGGCAAGATCAGCTTCGACCGCCTGTCGTCGGTCTTCCTGTCGGCCACCAACCACGAGGAAAACCAGCAGTGCCATCTGCGCCTGAAGGATGAATCGGTGGCGATCTCGGTCAATTACGCCAAGTACGGTGCGCCGGAAACGCGCTATTGCCCGGCCGGCGTGTACGAAATCCTCGGCGAGGAGGAAGGCAAGCCGCGCCTGCAGATCAATGGCCAGAACTGCCTGCACTGCAAGACCTGCGACATCAAGGACCCGACCCAGAACATCAACTGGACGGTGCCCGAAGGTGGCGGCGGGCCGAACTATCCAAACATGTAGGACCCGACAGGGCGATTCCGGGGCATCCGGGTCGCCCCCGTCAAAACCAATAAAAGCAAGAGAACAGCAAACAACTTTCGTTCCCATTCATCGGAATTTCGAGGAGGATTCATGTCTCAACAAAACATTCAGGCGAAAATTCGGAGTAATCCGAAATTCGCCGAACTGGTCGGCAAGCGCACGCGCTTCGCGATCATTCTTTCGCTGGTCGTGTTGGTGCCGTACTACAGCTTCATGATGATCACCGCCTTCAATCCCGGCCTGCTGGCAACGCCGCTGTCCGAAGGCAGCGTGATGACCTGGGGCTGGCCACTGGCTGCCCTGATGGTGGTCGGCGGCTGGCTGCTGACCGGCGTCTACATCAGCCGTGCCAACGGCGAATTCGACGACCTGAACCAGCAGATCCTGAAGGAGGCCCAGAAATGAAGCGCTCCCTCATCGCCTTGTCTGCCGGCCTGCTGATCGCCGGCTTGGCCATTGCCGCACCGGGCGCCCTCGACGGCGTCCAGAAGCAACCGCTCAACGTCAGCGCCATCGCCATGTTCATGGTCTTCGTGATCGCCACCCTCGGCATCACCAAGTGGGCTGCCGGCCGCACCAAGTCGACCGCTGACTTCTACACCGCCGGCGGCGGCATCACCGGCTTCCAGAACGGCCTGGCCATCGCCGGGGACTACATGTCGGCCGCTACCCTGCTCGGCCTGACCTCGTTGGTTTATGCCAAGGGCTTCGACGGCTTCATCTATACCGTCAGCTTCTTTATCGGCTGGCCGATCATCCTGTTCCTGATGGCTGAGCGTCTGCGCAACCTCGGCAAGTTCACCTTCGCCGACATCGCCTCCTACCGCCTCGACCAGAGCCGCATCCGCACCTTCGCAGCCTTCGGTTCGTTGACCGTGGTCTGCTTCTACCTGATCGTGCAGATGGTCGGCGCCGGCCAACTCATCCAGCTGCTGTTCGGGCTGGAGTACAACATGGCCGTGGTCTGCGTCGGCATCCTGATGATGGTTTACGTCACCTTCGGCGGCATGGTCGCCACGACCTGGGTGCAGATCATCAAGGCCTGCCTGCTGCTCGGCGGCGGTACCGTGCTGATGCTGCTGGCTTTCAGCCAGTTCGGCTTCTCCTTCGAGAACCTGTTCGGTCAGGCTGTCGCCGCCCACAAGGCCGGCATCAAGATCATGGCCCCGGGTTCGCTGATGGCCGATCCGATCTCCGCCGTGTCGTTGTCCTTCGCGCTGCTCTTCGGCACCGCCGGCCTGCCGCACATCATGATGCGTTTCTTCACCGTGCCGAACGCCAAGGAAGCCCGTAAATCGGTGTTCTACGCCACCGGCTTCATCGGCTTCTTCTTCCTCGTGGTGATCATCCTCGGCATCTCGGCCATCGTCATCGTCGGCCAGAATCCGGCCTTCTTCGAAGGCGGCCAGGTCGGCAGCAAGCTGATCGGTGGCGGCAACATGCCGGTCATGCACCTGGCCAAGGCCGTTGGCGGCGATGTCTTCCTAGGCTTCCTGTCGGCCGTCGCTTTCGCCACCATCCTCGCAGTGGTGTCCGGTCTGGCACTGGCTGGCGCCTCGGCCATCGCCCACGACCTCTACGCCCGAGTCATCAAGAAGGGCGAGGCGAGCAGCGCGCAGGAAATGAAGGTCACCAAGATCGCTTCCGTCGGCATCGGTCTGACCGCCATTGCCCTCGGCATCCTGTTCAAGGACCAGAACATCGCCTTCCTCGTCGCGCTGACCTTTGGCGTGGCCGCCTCGGTCAACTTCCCGGTGCTCATCCTGTCCATGTACTGGAAGGGCCTGACCACCCGTGGCGCGTTGTGGGGCGGCATCGCCGGCCTGGTCTCCGCCGTCGGTCTGGTCATCCTGTCGCCGGCCGTGTGGGTCAAGGTACTGGGCAATGCCCAGGCCGTGTTCCCTTATGACCATCCGGCCATCATTTCGATGACCCTGGCCTTCGTCGTCACCTGGCTCGGTTCGGTTACCGACAAGAGCGCCCGTGCCGCCAGGGAAGCCGATGCGTTCGAGGAGCAGTACATCCGTGCCCAGACCGGGCTCGGTGCTTCCGGCGCCCACGCGCACTAAACGACTCTGCGGGAGAGACTTCGGAGAACAGCACCGTTGTCTCATACCTTTCGGGGAGCCTTCGGGCTCCCTTTTTTTGTCCTGCCTTGGTATGTGAGAAATTTACAAAAATTATTATTCCATGGTTGTTTTTCTATTACTCTCGAAAGGTATTTATTACTAAAGTGATGCCGCAAAGGAGTCGGTGACATGAGCGAGATGGGACATAGCCGTTTGCCGGGCCTGCTCGGGAAACTGGGCAAGATGACCTCGATCCGCGATACCGAGTTGCTCGAGCAAAGCCTGTTGCGCACGCTCGGCCCTTTGCTCGGCGTGCTGGACACGTCGTTATATCGCACCGATGAACGTCAAAATCTGGTCCGCGTGATCAATTACCACCGCTCCAAGATCGTGGAGCGGGAAGGCGAAGCCCGGATGGTCGAGCGGGTGGAGGAGGTGTCGCGCCTGGCCGATCTTTCACCCGATGTTGTTACGCTGACCGACAATGTTCGCCTGTTGGGCAAACCCTGTACCCGCAAACTGGAGAACGGTTTGCTGGTGGCCTATCCGCTGTTAGGCGGCAACGAGGTCTGCGGCTATTTCGTGTTCCAGCGTGACCGTGAAGTGCAGGCGGCCGAGGACGCGATGATCCGGGGGGTGCTGGAGGTTTTTTCCAATTACTACGCACTGCTCGACGTCAGCCAGCGCGACCGTCTGACCGGCCTGTTCAACCGTCAGGCGCTGGAAAACAGCTTCGATCGTATCTGGCGGCTGCTCGGACGTCCGGATCGCTACGAGGAACGCCATGAGGGACGTCAGGAGGGGCGACGCCATTCGCTCGGCGAGAGCTATTGGCTGGCGGTGATCGATATCGATCATTTCAAGAAAATCAACGATAACTTCGGGCACATGGTCGGTGACGAAATCCTGTTGCTGGCTTCCCGGCTGATGAGCCAGACCTTTCGCGCCTCCGACCTGTTGTACCGCTATGGCGGCGAGGAGTTCGTCGCCATCATCTCGGCCGACGATGCGTCGATCGCCAAGAGTGTGTTCGAGCGCCTGCGCCTCGCTATCGAGGCATACCGTTTTCCGCGCATCGAGACGCTGACGGTGAGCATCGGGTATTGCCAGGCGGCACCCGATATCCTGCCGGTCGAAGTGTTGAGCCGGGCGGACCGTAGCTTGTACCAGGCAAAGCAGGACGGACGCAACCGGGTGTACTGCTATCGCGACCTCGTCGAATCCGGCGTATTCCCGGAGCCGACCTACGCCGAGGCGGAGTTCTTCTAGCCGAACGAATACCGGTCAGTCGCTGGGTGCAGTCATGGCTCACCCCGACAAGCGTGGAGGTTCGAACAGCGAATTGATCGTCACCTGCTTGATCGCCGGGTGATCCGGCACGGCGTACATCACGTCGACCATCATCTCCTCGAAGATGCCGCGCAGGCTGCGCGCCC
>CAMKYP010000205.1 GCA_946477505.1 uncultured Dechloromonas sp.
CCTTGCGGCAGCATCAGGGTGACGACGATGAACAGCAGGCCGAGGAAGAACAGCCAGTATTCGGGGAAGCTGACGGTGAACCAGCTCTTGGCGAGATTGACCACGAAGGCGCCGATGATCGGCCCGATCAGCGTGCCGCGCCCGCCAACAGCGACCCAGATGGCGATCTCGATCGAATTGCCGGGCGACATTTCGGAGGGGTTGATGATGCCGACCTGCGGCACATAGAGCGCGCCGGCGATGCCGCACAGCACGGCCGAGATGGTCCAGATCGTCAGCTTGTACCAGAGCGGGTTGTAGCCGATGAACATGACGCGGGACTCGGCGTCGCGGATCGCCGTCAGCACCCGACCGAACTTGGATTTCACCAGCCAGGCAGCGAAGACCAGCGTCGCGGCAAGCGCCAGCGCGGTCAGGCCGAACAGCACGAGGCGCATTTCCGAGGTTGTGATGCCGTAGCCGAGGATGCGCTTGAAGTCGGTGAAGCCGTTGTTGCCGCCGAAGCCGGTTTCGTTGCGGAAGAAAAGCAACATCGCGGCGTAGGTCAGCGCCTGGGTGATGATCGAGAAATAGACGCCCTTGATCCGCGAGCGGAAGGCGAAGTAGCCGAAGACGAAGGCGACGACGGCCGGAACGGCCATGACCAGGAAGGCCACCCAGCCAAAGCTGTCGCTGCCGACCCAGAACCACGGCAGTTCCTTCCAGTCGAGGAAGACCATGAAGTCGGGCAGGTCGCTCTGGTAGCTGCCGTCACGGCCGATCTGGCGCATCAGGTACATGCCGAAGGCGTAGCCGCCGAGCGCGAAGAACAGGCCGTGGCCGAGCGACAGGATGCCGCCGTAGCCCCAGATCAGGTCCATCGCCACGGCGACCAGCGCGTAGCACATGATCTTGCCGATCAGCGTGATGGCGTAGGTGGAGACGTGGAAGGCGCTGTCCTCGGGCACCGCGAGGTGCAGCACGGGGACGGCGACGAGAGCCACGGCGAGGAAAACGGCGAGCGCGATCCAGGCCCGGGTGTCCAGGGCGGACAGGATGCGAACGATGAGCGGTTGGCGCATGGTGTCCAGTTCCTTATTCAACAAAGCGGCCCTTGAGGGCGAAGATGCCCTGCGGACGCTTCTGGATGAAGATGATGATGCAGACGAGGATGCTGATCTTGGCGATCACCGCGCCGGCCCAGCCCTCGAGCAGCTTGGAGAAGATGCCCAGGCCGAGCGCCGCCCAGACCGCCCCGGCCAGTTGGCCGACGCCGCCGACCACGGCGACCATGAAGGAATCGACGATGTAGCCCTGGCCCATGTCCGGCCCGACGTTGGAAATCTGCGACAGCGCCACGCCACCCAGACCGGCGATGCCGGCACCGAGGGCGAAGGCCAGCGTATCGATGCGCGCGGTCGGCACGCCGACGCAGGAGGCCATCGGGCGGTTCTGGGTCACGGCGCGGACGAACATGCCCAGCCGCGTCCTGTTCATCAGTACCCAGACCAGGGAGAGCACGAACAGGGCGAAGCCGATGATGATGAGGCGGTTCCAGGGCAGCATCAGGTTGGGCATCAGCGCGATGCCGCCCGACATCCAGTTGGGGTTGGCGACTTCGACGTTCTGCGCGCCGAACAGCACGCGGGCTGCCTGGATCAGCACCAGCGAAATGCCCCAGGTGGCGAGCAGGGTTTCCAGCGTGCGGCCGTAGAGCCAGCGGATGACTGTGCGTTCCATCACCACGCCGACCAGCGCGGCGGCGAAGAAGGCGACGGGAATCGCCGCCGGCAGATACCAGTCGAGGTAATCCGGCAGGAAGGCGCGGAACAGGCTCTGCATGCCGTAGGTGGCGTAGGCGCCGACCATCAGCAGCTCGCCGTGCGCCATGTTGATGACGCCCATGACGCCGTAGGTGATGGCCAGGCCGAGCGCGGCGAGGAGCAGGATGGAGCCGAGCGAGACGCCGGTGAAGATGCTGCCCAGCGTTTCGCCGACGGCCAGCCGGCGGTCGATGGACTTGACCACCTCGATGGCGGCGTAGCGCACCTTGTCCTCGGGCTCGCCGGCCTTGTCGGTGAGCGGCTGCAGCATGGCCTTGATGGTCGGCGAATTGGCGTCGGCTAGCGCCTGCACGGCGGCCAGGCGCACGGCCGGGTCGGGGTTGGCCAGGCTGGCCTGGGCGTGGGCGGTGGTCAGCAGGGCCTTGATCTCGGCATCGCTTTCCTTCTCCAGCGCCTTGGCCAGCAGCGGCGCCATGTCGGCGCTGACGTTGCTTTGCAGCTTTTGCGCCGAGGCCAGGCGGACGGCCGGATCGGCATCGAACAGCTTGAGCGCGGCCAGCGCATTGGCCAGCTCGCCGCGGATGCGGTTATTGACCGTGACCGATTCCAGCTCGGCCGGCATCTTCATTTTTTCCCCGGTGGCCGCGTCCACCGCAGCATCGCCGTCGATGATCAGTGCCTTGTCGTTGGCGAGGTAGAGGTTGCCGTCGGCCATCGCCGTCAGCACGCGCTCGGCGTCGGGGTCAGCCGCCTGGACGATCTGGCGGATGGCGGCCACCTTGTCGGTCGAGTCTTCGGCCGCCAGCTGGCGAACCTGCGCTGGGTCGAGCGCCGCATAGGCGTTCAGGCCGATGGCGCAGAGCAATACAACGAGTGTTTTTCTGATCATGGATATCCGTCCGCAATTTGTGCAGTGCAGCGACAGGTTACGGGCGGGGCGCTGGCTCAGGAATACGATGAATTGCGTAGGAGCTGCGCAGAGGATTCAGCGGCAACGACTACTACGGTGCACTGCTCGATTTGCGCAGTTTTTGGATTCAATGGCTTGAATGGTCGCCAAAGTGCAATTTCCTGAAATAAAAACGGGGGCCGAGGCCCCCGTTTGCTTGCGGCGCACGATCCGGATCACTTGCCTTCCGGCTCGTCCTTCTTGGTGTCGCTGCCGGCGGATACGGCAGTGCGCGCCGGATAGGCGCGGGCCGCATGGACCAGCATATGGGCGAGATTGTGGTGCATGGGGGGCGGTCAGGTTGTCGCCAGATCCGGCGCGCGGGCGTTCGCGGGGCCGGGGCCGAGGGCGAAATCGCAGCCGGTCTTCGCACGCACCGTGTCCACCGTGGCGCCTGGCTGCAGTTCGATCAGCGTGAGGCCATGCGGGCCCACCTCGAAGACGGCCAATTCGGTGATGATCAGGTTTACCACGCCGCGGCCGGTGAGGGGCAGGTTGCAGCGGGGCAGGATTTTGGGCGAACCGTCCTTGGCGCAGTGCTCCATGAGGACGATGACGCGGCCGACGCCGGCCACGAGGTCCATGGCGCCGCCGGGGCCCTTGACCATCTTTCCCGGCACCATCCAGTTGGCAAGGTCGCCGCCCTCGGACACCTCCAGGCCGCCGAGGATGGAAAGGTCCACGTGGCCGCCGCGGATCATGGCGAAGGAGTCGGCGCTGGAGAAGAAGCTGCTGCCCGGGAGGCTGGTGATGGTCTGCTTGCCGGCGTTGATGAGGTCCGCGTCTACCGCCTCGGCGGCAGGGAAGGGGCCGATGCCCAGCAATCCGTTCTCCGACTGGAGGGTGACACGGATGCCCGGCGGGATGTGGTTGGCCACCAGGGTGGGGATGCCAATGCCGAGATTGACGTAGTAGCCGTCTCGCAGTTCCCGGGCCGCCCGGCGGGCGAGGGTGTCGCGCAGCGGGTCGTGTTTGGCGGCAGCAGAGGTGCCGGCGACGGTGCGGAACTCGATGCGTTTTTCATAGCACCCGCCTTGCAGGATGCGATCGACGTAGATGCCCGGGGTGTGGATATGATCAGGGTCAAGTTGCCCCGGTTCCACCAGTTCCTCCACCTCGGCGACGGTGACGCGGCCGCAGGTGGCGATCATGGGATTGAAGTTGCGCGCCGTTTTGCGGAAGACCAGGTTGCCGTCGCGGTCGCCCTTCCATGCCTTGACGATGGCCACGTCGGCGCGGATGGCAGGCTCCAGCACGTAGTCGCGGCCGTCGAACTGGCGCGTCTCCTTGCCGTCGGCCAGCAGGGTGCCGGCGGCTGTGCGGGTGTAGAAGCCGGGGATGCCGGCGCCGCCGGCCCGCAGGCGCTCGGCCAGGGTGCCCTGGGGCACCAGTTCCAGATCCAGCTCGCCGGCCAGGACCTGGCGCTCGAATTCCTTGTTTTCGCCCACATACGAGGCGATCACCTTTTTCACTTGCCGTGTCTTGAGCAGCGGCCCCATGCCGAAATCGTCGACGCCGGCGTTGTTGCCGACGATGGTCAGGTTGCGGGTGCCCGATTCGCGTAGGGCGCCAATCAGGTTTTCCGGGATGCCGCACAAGCCGAAACCGCCAGCGGCCAGGGTCATGCCGTCAAACAGCACACCATCGAGGGCGGCGGCGGGATTTTCATAGACTTTGCTCATTACCTTGCTGCTCCGAAATCATCGAAAAAGCCCCGGGGGGCGGCCATGACCCGCCGCCCGGGGCAGGGCCGCTTAGTCGGCGCGTTCCGGCACCGGCAGGTTCACCCACTCCTTGTAGAAGGCCTCGATATCGGGCTCGAAGTCATGGATCACCGGGTACCACGGGGTCGGCGCCTCGACGTCGTGCATGGCGCCGCATTGCGGACAGTAGTACTCGCGGTACACCTGCCATTCGGTATCGGGGGCCATCAGCTTGGGATAGATCTCGGTCATCGCCTCTTCGGTGCGGCGCACGTAAACCGAGGCGTTGAGCTTCCAGTTTTCGCGGTAGTCGCCGAAGACATGGCCGCAGTCGCACAGGGTTACCCACTTTTTGGTTGCGACCTGCTGCACGATGTAGAGGTGCGGTCCGAGCGGCAGGACGATGCGGTCGGGAAAGTTGACCTTGCGCTGCAGGGCTGCCAGGTATTGCTCGAAACGGCTGTGGTCCTTGGGCATGGATAGCATGCGGAAGGTGGTTTCCCAGTCCAGGCTCCCCTCGACAAGGTGGGCGACCTGTTCGTTGGTGTATTTAGACATTTCTGACTCCTTGATTCGGTGATTACTCTTCGACCTGGATGACGGTGGTGACGTCCGGCAGCAGCGACAGGTCCATGCGGTGCTTGGAGCCGTAGGTCGGCACGTCCAGTTCTTCCTCGAGCAGTTGCCAGTCGGCCGGCAGATTCCAGAAGTCCTTGAACTCCTTGGTGAACTTCTCGGACAGGGCGAAGCTGGTGGCGAACATGTGCTTGACCTGGGTCGAGGCGTGCTTGTTGAGGATGCGTTCGCGTTCCGCCTTCATCCATTCGCGGGTCGGCAGGGCGCGGGCCAGGCGTTCCTTGCGGATCTGGGTACGGCGCTCGGCGGTCTTGGCGGCATCGACGGCGAACACGCCGTTGTCTTCGGTGAACACCGCGCCATAGACTTTCTGGGCGTATTCCGGGAGCAGGAACTTCTGGTTGAGGTCATCCTCGATAGCCTTGGGCTCGCGGTCGATGGGGTCGCCAAAGCCGGGGCCGCCACGCAGGTAGTTGAGGTAGAGATCGTGGTTGGCGTAGCAGTCCTCCGTGGTGATGCACTGCTTGTCGCGCTTGACCGTGGCGGTAGCGTCAAGATGGCGCTCATAGTCCGGATCGGAGGGATCGAGGTCGGCGCCAAGGGGCAGCGAATCACCGATCGCGATACGGTTTTCCAGGCCGGTATTGTGGGCCTCGAAACGGTAGCCGGTGGCAGACGGGTAGCCACCCATCATCCCCCAGTCGCTGTTCATGAAACCGTTGCCCATGAAGAACATGGTCCAGTCCTGGGCGTTCCACACCATGCGCAGGGTCTCGAAGCCGCAGCCGCCGCGATACTTGCCGTAGCCACCGGAGTTGGCCTTGACGTTACGCCCGAGGTAGAGAAGCGGCTCGGCCATTTCCCATATCTCGATGTCGCCCATGTCGCCTTCCGGGTTCCAGATGGCGGCGGCGTGGTTCAGGCCGTCCTTGCCGGCGCAGGCGCCGGTACCCCAGGACGAGGCTTCGAAGCTGTTGACCGCGTGGATCTCGCCGTCCTGGTTGATGCCGCCGCCTTGCAGCCAGTTGGAGGTGTTGGCGTTGCCGGCGTTGACCTCTTCCAGGTAGCCACGGCTGAAGTAGGACTGGGAGAGGCCGCGCCACAGCGCCGCCCAGCCCGAGACCAGGAAGTGCCAGGCATAGGCGTGGCCGGTGCGGCGGTCGTCCGGGTTGCACCAGGTGCCCTTGGGCAGGCGGAACTCGGTGGCGAAGTAGGCGCCATCGTTGATGCGCTGGGTCGGCACCAGGGTCTGGCACATCATCACCCAGATACCGGAGGTGAAGGCCACTTGGTGGGCGTTGAAGGTGTGCCAGCCCCAGCGGCTGGCGCCTTCGAAGTCGAGGCGCCACTTGCCGTCGGGTTTGATGGTCATCTCGCACGGCGAATGCATGATGGAATCGAGCTTGGCGAAGGCGTTGGAGACCTGCACGTCCTCGTGCTTGTAGGGCACGTCGACGAAGGAGACCTTGCGGTACTTGCCGGGCAGGGTCATGGCCTTGATGCGGCTCATGAGGCCGCGGCGGCCTTCCTCGATTACCTCGTGGGCGAACTTCTCGTAGGCTTCCAGGCCGTCGGCGCGGATGACGTCCTCCACCAGGTCGCGGATCATGTGGCAGCCGGCGATGCGGGTTTTCTCGTCGAGAATCCAGTATTTCGGCGTGCGCACCGAACGCTGGCTTTCATGCAGCCAGTCGCGCAGCGGCTCGTCGTTCACGCCGGTCTTGCGGCAGGTGATCATGTAGCCGTCCCCAAAGCGCTGGGTTTGGCCGGTGGACATGGAGCCCGGGGTCACCGAGCCGGTGTCGATGACGTGCGTGACGCCGCCGACCCAGCCGATCAGCTTGCCGTCCCAGAAGATCGGCACGATCGTGGCGATGTCGCAGGGGTGGACGTTGCCGATTGAGCAGTCGTTATTGGTGAACATGTCGCCGGGATTGATGCCGGGGTTGGCTTCCCAGTTGTTCTCGATCATGTACTTGATGGCAGCGCCCATGGTACCGACGTGGATGATGATGCCGGTGGAGGTGAGGACGCAGTCGCCGACGGCGTTGTAGAGCGTGAAGCAGAGTTCGCCTTCCTGCTCGACGATGGGGCTGGCGGCGATCTTCTTGGCGGTTTCGC
>CAMKYP010000206.1 GCA_946477505.1 uncultured Dechloromonas sp.
CACCTGGTCAAAATTCAACGCGCACAGGTGGTCAAATTTAAACGCGCGCCGACACGTTGGCCTTCAAGGCATTGTTCAGCTCCGAAATGCGAACGCCTGTTGCCAAGAGAATCCGGACAGAAAGCAAATTCTCCAGGTTCATATCGGCATTCATCAGCACAGCGATTTCTTCATCAGTGAGCATCAAACGTTTGCGCTTCTCTGGGCGTTTGCCAATAACTGCTTCAAGTTGAATGCCAGCACACGGTGACGCCACTATCAGTTTCTTGCCTGCAGCGTGCTTGAAGATGCCGCGCAATGCACACCAAAGAGTGAACAACTCTACCCAACCAGCCTTGACCCGCTCAATTTGTGCGACAACATCTGCGGGAGCAACTGACTGCACAGACATGGCACCCATGCCGTTTTCAATGCGCTTCAGATTTCGGCCGTAGCTCCGCTGGGTACTCTCCGCCAACGTACTCAAAACCAGATCCTTGTAGTCACTGATCAGTTCACGAACCGTCCAGTCACGGTGGCTTTTTGCCTTGCGCACTTCATCTGCTGGATTAACACCCTCAACTAAGGCAAAGCGCTTTTTCGCCGCCATCAGACGTGCGGCAGCAAGGGAGATATCGGGATACCGGCCAAGAGTCACCTCCTGTCGTCGCCCGGCATGGCTGAATCGAAGCACCCAGACTGCAGCACCAGCTGCAGACAAGGTAAAGGTCAATCCACCGCCATCAGACTTTGCTAGCGGAACGCCAGCACGTATCCACTTCCGAATCTGGATATCGGTCAGAAGGTTGGTTTGAATTTTGGCCAAGGTGGCTCCTCGAAATGCTTGGGCAGCTACCAGTCTAGCTACCCATCTAGCTACCATCAAGTTGATAGCTTCGATTATACGAGGATCACCTCAGATCAACAGCGGAAACATCATTCAATTGATTATTAACGATAATTTTCACAATCAATGATCGCGAATCAACGAAAATTACGCTACATCAAAACAATGTCGTACTGTTCTGGTGAATAGCTCGGCTCCGACTGTAAGGAAACGGCCTTGCCGATGAAGTCGGAAAGCATGGCCAGCGATTGTGACTCCTCATCGAGGAAGAGATCGACGACATCCGGACCGGCCAGTATCCGGTACTCGCGGGCATTGAACTGGCGCGCTTCGCGCAACAACTCGCGCAGAATTTCGTAGGCCACCGTACGCGCCGTCTTGACCTCGCCACGGCCGCCGCAGGTTGGGCAGGTCATGCACAGCACATGGGCCAGCGACTCGCGGGTGCGCTTGCGGGTCATCTCGACCAGACCGAGCGCAGTGAACCCGTTGACTGTCAGTCGCGTGTGGTCGCGGGCAAGCGCCTTGTTGAACTCGTCGAGCACGGCTTTCTTGTGCTCTTCATTCTCCATGTCGATGAAGTCGACGATGATGATGCCCCCGAGGTTGCGCAGCCTGAGTTGGCGGGCGATGGTCACGGCAGCCTCGAGATTGGTCTTGAAGATGGTGTCATCGAAATTGCGTACACCGACGAAACCGCCGGTATTGACGTCAATGGTGGTCATCGCCTCGGTCTGGTCGATGATCAGATAGCCACCTGATTTCAGATCGACACGGCGGGCCAACGCCTTTTGGATTTCCTCCTCGACACCGTGCAGATCGAACAGCGGGCGCTGCCCGGTGTAATGCTCCAACAGCGAGAGCACGGCCGGCGTATATTCCTCCGCAAAAGTCGTCAGCTTCTGGAAATTTTCGCGCGAGTCGATAAAAATGCGGGTCGTTTCGGGATTGACGAAATCCCGCAAGACGCGCTGACCCAGCGACAATTCCTGATAAAGCAGCGAGGGCGGCGCAGAAATGCGTGCCCGATCGCGAATGTCCGCCCACGTCTTCTTCAGGTAGGCGATATCGGTCGCGAACTCGGCTTCGCTGGCGTTTTCGGCCATGGTCCGGACGATGAACCCGCCCTTCTCGTCCGGCGGCATCAGCCGGGTCAGCTTGTCGCGCAAGGCCTCGCGCTCCGCCTCGGATTCGATGCGCTGCGAAATGCCGATGTGCTTTTCCTGCGGCAGATAGACCAGCATGCGGCCGGCAATGGAAATCTGCGTCGATAGGCGCGCCCCTTTGGTACCGATCGGGTCCTTGACCACCTGCACGACAATACTTTGCCCTTCGGCCAGAATGCGTTCGATCGGCCGCTCGGTAGCCGTCTCGCGCGGCTGCCAGATATCGGCGACATGCAGGAAGGCGGTGCGCTCCAGACCGATTTCGATAAAAGCCGATTGCATCCCCGGCAGGATGCGCACCACGCGGCCGAGATAGACGTTGCCGACCAGCCCGCGACTGGCGGTACGTTCGATGTGCAACTCCTGCACAACTCCTTGTTGCATAACGGCAACACGGGTTTCCTGGGGCGTGAAATTGATCAGGATTTCTTCGGTCATACGCTCTACAATTCGCGGTTTTTTCTGGATTCTACTATGCGCAAGGCGCCCGAACTTCTCGCTCCGGCCGGCTCGCTCGACATGATGCGCACGGCCTTTGATTTTGGCGCCGATGCGATCTATGCCGGCCAGCCGCGCTACAGCCTGCGCGTGCGCAACAACGAGTTCGGAACGCTGGAAAAACTGGGCGATGGCATCGCCGAAGCACATGCCCGCGGCAAGCAGTTTTTCGTTGTCAGCAATATCTTCCCGCACAACGCCAAGCTGACCACCTACCTCGCCGACATGGCGCCCGTCATCGCCCTCAAGCCGGACGCGCTGATCATGTCCGACCCCGGCCTGATCGACATGGTCCGCGAAGCCTGGCCCGAGCAGGCGATTCATTTGTCGGTGCAGTCGAACACAGTGAATTGGGCAGCCGTTCGCTTCTGGAAAAAGCTGGGGTTGACCCGCATCATCCTGTCGCGCGAACTGTCGCTCGACGAGGTCGCCGAAATCCGCCAGCAGTGCCCGGATATCGAACTCGAAGTCTTCGTCCATGGCGCGCTGTGCATCGCCTACTCCGGCCGCTGCCTGCTCTCCGGCTACTTCAACCACCGTGACCCCAACCAGGGCACCTGCACCAACTCCTGCCGCTGGGATTACAAGGTGCATACGCCGGCCGAACAGCCGGTGCAGTTCATGGATCGCGATGCGGAAATCCTGCTTGAGGAAAGACAACGTCCCGGCGAACTGATGCCGATCGAGGAGGACGAGCACGGCACCTACATCATGAACTCAAAGGATCTGCGCGCCATCGAGCATGTCCATCGCCTGACCGAGATCGGTGTCGATTCGCTGAAAATCGAAGGTCGCACCAAAAGCCCCTACTACGTCGCTCGCACCTGTCAGGCCTACCGCCAGGCTATCGACGATGCCGTCGCTGGCCGTCCCTTCGACGCCACCTTGCTCGGCGAACTGGAAAACCTGGCCAACCGCGGCTACACCGACGGCTTCTATCAACGCCACCACGACGCCGATTACCAGAATTATCTGCGCGGCCATTCGGAATCGGATCGCAGCCAGTATGTCGGCGATGCCGTCGCTTTCGACGAAGTGCGTGGCCTGATGGAAATTGCGGTCAAGAACCGCTTCGCCTTGGGCGACGAAGTGGAATGCGTCCACCCGGCCGGCAACTTCCGCACGCGCCTCACGCGGATGGAAAACAAGGATGGGCAAGCGCTCCCCGTCGCGCCCGGCAGCGGTCATCGCGTCTGGGTCGACCTGCCCTCCCGGTACACCGATTCGTTTATTGCGCGTTTTGCGTGATGAAGTTCATACAAATCAACACGAAACAGGTTTGTGCACCGCAACAATTAAGATAATATCGCCGCCATGAGCCAAAACGCCAACCGCATGCCGCTGATCGATGCCCTGAAGGCCGTCGCAGCCCTGCTCGTCCTGATGAATCATTTTTCATCCTACGGCCCACTGGCCGAGGCAGCACGCGACTATTTCCCGGCGACTTTCAACTGGTTCTTCGAATACGGGCGCATGGCGGTTCAGGTTTTCCTGGTCATCGCCGGGTTCCTGGCTGCCCGCGGCCTGTCGGCCCACGGTCAGGCGCTCTCTGTATCGCCGCTGCCGCTGATCTGGAAGCGCTATCTGCGCCTGGTCGTGCCTTACTTGGCAGCCATCGGCCTCGCCATCATCGCCGCCGCCATCGCCGACCGCTGGATGGAAGATGACGCGATTCCGGCACGCGCCACCTTCCTGCAGTGGCTGGCCCACGCTACCCTGCTGCATGGCCTGCTCGGCTTCGACGCGCTGTCGGCCGGCGTCTGGTACATCGCCATCGATTTCCAGCTATTCGCTCTGATGGCGATCCTGCTGTGGGCGGGACGCATCCGCATCGTCGCCCCGGCACTGGTGCTGGCTGTCGCCACCGCATCGCTGTTCTGGTTCAACCGCAATGCCGGCTGGAACAACTGGGCGATCTATTTCTTCGGCTCCTACGGTTTGGGCGCCGCTGCCTGGTGGGCGTCCGACCGTCGGCAAATGTCGGCCTGGCTGGGCGTCATGCTGACCGTCGCGATTGCCGCGCTGGTCGTCGATTTCCGCCTGCGCATCGCCTTGGCCCTGGCCGTCGCGCTGCTCCTCGGTTTCGGCCGCCGCTCCGGCCTGCTCGAACAGTGGCCGAATTTCCGCCCGCTCGCCTTCCTCGGCCAGATTTCCTACTCGGTATTCCTGGTGCACTTTCCGGTCCTGCTGCTCGCCAACACGCTGTACACGCAAACCGACTACGACTCGTCGCTATCGACCCTGGTCTGGCTCGGCTTGTCGCTGGCCGCCAGCATTGCTGTGGCAACCCTGTTCTATCGCTGGATAGAGAGCCCGGAAGCCAGCCGGCGCATTACTGCCACCTGTGGCTGGCTATTCGTCAATACGCTGGCAGTTGCCCGCAAGGTGCCGGTCATCGGCACCCTGCTCCCGAACCGAACCTAATCGGCCAGTTCGCTGCGCCCCCGGAAGAACTCCAGCGCCTCCGGATTGGCCAGCGCCTCGACGTTCTTGACCGGTTGCGCTTGCACCACGTTGCGCACGGCCAGTTCGACGATCTTGCCCGACTTGGTGCGCGGGATATCCTGCACCTGCACAACCTTGGCCGGGACGTGGCGCGGCGTCGTGTTGTCGCGGATTTGCTTCTTGATGCGATCGATCAAAGCGGCATCGAGGATGGCGCCTTCCTGCAGGCGGACAAAGAGCACCACCCGCACATCGTCGCCCTTCTCCGGCGGCCAGGCCTGCCCGATGACCAGCGATTCGAGAATTTCCGGCAGTTGCTCGACCTGGCGGTAGATTTCCGCCGTGCCGATGCGCACGCCGCCCGGATTCAGCGTCGCGTCCGAACGGCCGTAGATGATCATGCCGTCGTGCGCCGTCAGTTCCGAAAAATCGCCATGGCACCAGATGTTGGCGAAGCGCTCGAAATAGGCGGCATGGTATTTCGCGCCGTCGGGATCGTTCCAGAAACCGACCGGCATCGCCGGGAAAGGCTTGGTGCATACCAGCTCGCCCTTTTGCGAGCGCACCGGACTGCCATCGTCGTCGAAGACATCGACCGCCATGCCCAGGCCGCGACACTGGATTTCGCCGCGATAGACCGGCAACACCGGATTGCCGAGCACGAAGCAGGAAATGATGTCGGTACCACCGGAAATCGAGGCGAGCAGGATGTCCTGCTTGATTTCTCGATAAACCCAGTCGAAGCCTTCCGGCGACAAGGGGCTGCCGGTCGAGAACATGGCACGCAGGCTGGCGAGATCGTGCGTCTTGCCCGGCGTCAGCCCCATTTTGGCCGCCGCGTCGATGAACTTGGCCGAAGTGCCGAAATGGGTCATCTTCTCGGCGGCTGCGTAGTCGAACAGCACCGTGCCGCCGCCGGCGAACGGCGAACCGTCGTAGAGCAGCAGCGTCGCCCCGCAGGCCAGGCCGGAAACCAGCCAGTTCCACATCATCCAGCCGCAGGTAGTGAAGTAGAACAACCGGTCGCCCGGACGCACGTCGCTGTGCAGCTGGTGCTCCTTGAGGTGCTGCAGCAGGGCGCCACCGTGGCAATGGACGATGCACTTCGGCACGCCGGTGGTACCGCTGGAGAACATAATGAACAGCGGGTGATCGAAGGCGACGCGGCGGATGACGACCTCGGTGGCGCTGTCGGCCGGCGGCAACTCGCTCCAGCTCACTGCCCCGGCAATGCCGCCCAGATCGGGCTTTTCGTTCAGATAAGGCACCACCACCGTCTTGACCAACGACGGCATACGGGCAACGACCTCCGCATTCTTGCTCAGACAATCGACAGCCTTGCCGTTGTACCAGTAGCCATCGACACAGACCAGCACCTTGGGCTCGATCTGACCGAAACGGTCGAGCACGCCCTGCACCCCGAAATCCGGCGAGGCAGACGACCAGATGGCGCCCAAGGATGTGGCAGCCAGCATGGCGACCAGAGTCTCCGGCAGGTTGGGCAGGTAGCCGGCGACACGGTCGCCCTCGCCGACACCGGCCGCGATCAGGAATTGCTGGAAGCGGGCGACCTCGGCATGAAGTTCGGCCCGGCTCATGCGTCGCTTGACCTTGTCCTCACCCCAGAAGACCAGCGCCTCGCCGGCATCGCGGTTCTTCAACAGGTTCTCGGCGTAATTCAGGCGCGCCTCGGGAAACCAGCGGGCGCCAGGCATCTTGTCGCCGTCAACCAGCACCGTATGCCCCTTGTCGCCGACCGCGCCGCAGAAATCCCACAGCGTTGACCAGAAGGCTTCCGGCTGGTCGACCGACCATTGCCACAAATCGGCGTATCGACCATGGCCGGTGGCCTGCATGAAGACCGCCATGCGGGTATCGCCGACGGTTTGGGGATTGGGGCGCCACAGGGGCTGCGCGGCGGGGGCGTAGGTCATGTTGTCTCCTCGGTGTTGTCAATTTTGCATGACAGGATAGCAGGTTAACGTTAACGTCAACTGTCGCCATCCGGACAATGCAAGGTGCGGTCGCGCGACGAAAACCGCAAAATATCACCGATCCAAGGAGAACCCCATGTCCCAAGTCGTCCTCACCGAAGTCATCGGCAAGGTAGGCCTG
>CAMKYP010000207.1 GCA_946477505.1 uncultured Dechloromonas sp.
CGACTCCCTGATTCTGGCCCTCAAGGGCGCTTCGCCCGAATTGCGCGAGAAAATCTTCAAGAACATGTCGCAGCGAGCCGCGGAAATGCTGCGCGAAGACCTGGAGTCGAAGGGTCCGGTTCGCCTCTCCGAAGTGGAAGCCGAACAAAAGGAAATCCTCAAGATTGTTCGCCGCCTTGCCGACGAAGGCCAGATCGTGCTCGGTGGCGCCGGCGGCGAACAAATGGTTTAACCGATGTCGCGCATCATTCCCAAGGAGCAGCTGGCCGGCTATCAGCGCTGGCAGATCGGCTCTTTCGACAAGCCAGCCGAGCCAAGCGCACCGGCAATTGACGACGCCGGATCGCTATCGGCGCAGGCCGCCGCCGAATCCGGACAACCTGATACAGGGACGGTCGTCGATATTCCCTTCCCGACCGCCGACGACCTGGCACGCATCAACGATGCCGCTCGCACCGAAGGCTATCAGGCCGGCTATGAAGAAGGACTGGCTGCCGGACAGGCCGAGTTCGAGGCGCGCATGGCGGATCAAGCCGCGCAATTTTCGACGATCATCGGCAATCTTCAGGTTTCGCTGGCCCATCTGGATCAGGAAGTATCCGACCAACTGCTCGACCTCGCGCTCGAAATCGCCTCGCAAGTGCTCCGCAACACGCTCCAGGTAGAACGAGAACGCTTGCTACCGACCATTCGCGAAGCCATGGCCGAACTGCCGCTGCACCACGGCAACATCTCGCTGCACCTCAACCCTCTGGATGCCGAGGCGCTATCTTCAACGCTCAAGGATCAACTGACCCACACCGGTGCCCACATCGTTCCGGACGTGGCTGTTTCCGAGGGCGGATGCTTGGTCAGGGCAGGCAGCAGCGAAATCGACGCCTCGATCGAAACGCGCTGGCGGCGGGTTCTTGAAGCCATCGGCATTGAACCGACGCAATGGCTGACGAAAACCTGAGCTCGCCACCGCCCGACCATCTTGGTCGCTGGCGGCGCTTCCTGGCCAACTGCCAAGCTGCGGCCAGCCAGGCACAACCCTTGTGGTCAACCGGCCGCCTGACGCGCATCAACGGATTGGTCATGGAGGCATCCGGCCTCAAGCTGCCGCTTGGCAGCACCTGCCGCATCATCCCTAGCGGAGGGACGCCGGTAGAAGCCGAAGTCGTCGGCTTTGCCGGCGAAAAAATCTACCTGATGCCATCCGACGACGTCTTCGGCCTCGCCCCCGGCGCCCGCGTCGAGGCGGTCGATGTGCCGCAAACCGGGCCACGCGTGGACGTTCCCCAATTCAAGCGGCGCCGTGCGATCGATCGCGCCAAGCAGGTGCCGGTCGGCGACGAGCTGCTCGGTCGCGTCGTCGACGGCGTCGGGCGCCCGCTCGACAACAAGGGCCCCCTCGCCATTTCGACCACGCGTTCATTGCAGAGCCGCCCGTTCAACCCGATGATGCGGGCAGCCATCGACCAGCCGCTCGACGTCGGCATCCGGGCGATCAACGCCCTGCTCACCGTCGGGCGCGGCCAGCGTATGGGCTTGTTCGCCGGTTCCGGCGTCGGCAAGTCGGTTCTCCTCGGCATGATGGCGCGTTACACCGAAGCCGAAGTCATCGTTGTCGGTCTGATCGGCGAACGAGGACGCGAGGTCAAGGAGTTCATCGAACAAATCCTCGGCGAGGAAGGCATGCGGCGCTCCGTCGTCGTGGCCGCACCGGCCGACACCGGGCCGCTCATGCGCCTGCAGGGCGCCGCCTACGCCACGACCATCGCCGAGTACTTCCGCGACCAGGGCAAACAAGTCCTGCTGATCATGGACTCGCTCACCCGCTTCGCCATGGCCCAGCGCGAGATTGCGCTCGCCATCGGTGAACCGCCGGCCACTCGAGGCTACCCGCCATCGGTTTTCGCCCGCCTCCCGCAATTGGTCGAACGCGCCGGCAACGGCCCGGAAGGCGGCGGCTCGATCACCGCCTTCTACACCGTGCTGGCCGAAGGCGACGACCAGCAGGACCCGATTGCCGACTCGGCGCGCGCCATTCTCGACGGCCACATCGTGCTATCCCGCACGCTGGCCGACGCCGGCCACTACCCCGCCATCGATATTGAACAATCGATCAGCCGCGCCATGGTCAACTTGATTGATGCGCCGCACCTCGACCAGATTCGCAAATTCAAGGTGCTCTTCGCGCGCTATCAACGCTCTCGCGACCTGATCTCAGTCGGCGCCTACGCACCGGGCTCCGACCCCGTTCTGGACCAGGCCATCGCGCTCTACCCGAGGATGGAAGGCTTCCTGCAACAACAACTGGCCGAACAGGCAGACTTTCCGGCCAGCCTTGAAGCACTTAAAACGCTGCTTTGATAATCCATGCCCCAGACATTTTCGCTGCAGCCCTTGCTGGACCTGATGCAAACCCGTACCGACGAGGCGACCCGGACCCTCGGAAAGCTGATTGCGGCCGAACAAAGCCAGCGCAGCCGCTTGCAAATGCTCGAGCAATATCGCGAAGAATACGCCCAGCGCCTGCGGGAAGCCGTCGCTCAAGGCATCACCCGGCTGGTCATGCTCAACTATCAGGATTTCCTGGCCAGAATCGACGAAGCCATCGAGCAGCAACGGCTCGCCGTTAAGGACTCCGAGCGCAACACCAAGGCCGGGCAGGAGCACTGGCAAAGTCAGAACAAGCAATTGAAGGCGATCGACACCCTGTCCCAGCGACACGATGCCCGCGAGCGCTATCGTGAAAACAAGATCGAGCAAAAATTGCAGGACGAGTTCTCCACACGCAAATACGGCACCAAGGACCTTGCCGACCCGGACGCCTGACAGGCACACATATTGCTGACAGCTGGCTGAACAATCTTTTCAAGGATCTGGCCATGGGCCTGAGTGTCATTTCGCAGCTGGCGACCGTCGCCAGCGCAAACCCTGCCACCGCCCCGGGCGCTGCAAACAGCGCGCCGCCAGGGGATTTTGCTGCCCTGCTGTCAGGCCAGTCCTTGGCAGCCCTCATGGCGGGAAGCGATACCTCGCTCACCCTAAAAATCGCGGCCGACGATACGAGCAAACAGGACTCACTCACGGGCGATACAACTGCCGACGCCGGCGTATCCGTACTCGATCCGGCAGCACTCATCGCCATGCTCGGCTCAGCCCAGACCCAGCCCACGATCCACAGCGATGCTTCAAATGGCGCGTTGAACGACGAAGCGCTTGCCGATGGCTCGAGCACTCCATGGGTAGGCGGAAGCGAGCCGAAACTGAGAGACATGCCCGCCTCCGACAAGATGCTGTCCTCACAGAACAAGCCGCAGGACGTGCTGAACACCACAGAACAATTGGCGAATGATTCTGCACCGGCAAGCAAAGCGGCGCTCGATACGGCAAATATTGCCGCCGCCGGCCAGCAAGCCGCCAGCAGCGTCCCGGCCTTCAGTGAAGCGATTGCCGCCTCGCTCCATCAACGGGGTATCGCACCAGGCACGCAGCCGCACGCGAGCAGCATCCCTGCGCCCCTGCATAGCCCGGCATGGTCACAGCAATTCAGCGAGAAGGTGGTCTGGATGGCCAACCAGGAGGTGCAAAGCGCCCAAATCAACATCAATCCGCCACAACTCGGTCCCGTACAGATCACCCTGAGCCTGAACGGTGACCAGGCAACCGCTGTATTCGCGTCGCCCCATGCCGAGGTGCGCCAGGCCATCGAAAGTTCCATGTCCCAACTGAAGGAAATGCTTGCTTCCGCCGGCATCAGCCTGGGCGACACCAATGTCGGTGCAAATCTGGCACAGCAAAACCAGAATAGCCCTTTCCCAACGCCAAACAGAACCCAAGCAACGCTTGAAAACGCTATACTCCCGGCCAATGACAATGCGCCAGGCGCAGGTGTCGCAACGCCCCTGCAACAAGGCCGGGGCCTTGTAGACCTGTTTGCCTGACGGACTAGGAAACGCTAGACAGGAGAGAACATGGCCAAGGATGCCAAGCCAGCGGAAGAAGGGGCAGAAGTCGCCCCGAAAAAAAGCAAAAAACTGTTGATCATCATCTTGGCCGTTGTTCTGGTGGTTGTCCTGGCCGGCGGTGGCGCTGCTTTCATGCTGCTCAAAAAAGGCGATCACGAAGAAGGTGACGAGGAAGTCGCCGAAGAAACCGCCAAGCCCAAGAAAAAGGACAAAAAGAAAGAGGCCCACGCCGCTCCGGTCTTTATCAACCTCGAGCCGTTCACGGTCAATCTGGTTCCTGAAACCGGCGATCAATACCTGCAGGTGATCCTTTCGCTTGAACTCGAAGATGCGACCGCCGACCCGCAACTCAAGGCATTGACACCCAAAATTCGCAATAACATTACCTTGCTGCTTTCCTCCAAGAAAGCGTCGGAATTGCTACCGAAGGAAGGTAAAGAAAAGCTGGCCGAAGCACTCAAAGAAGAGATCAATTCGGTCATTGAACCGCCCAAGAAGAATAAAAAAGGCGAGATCACGGCTTCCGAGGGCCCGGTCAAAACCGTCCTTTTCACCTCTTTCATCATCCAGTAAGGAGCCATGGCAGGCGACTTTCTCTCCCAGGATGAGGTTGACGCCCTACTGAAGGGCGTCACCGGCGAGACTGACGAACCTGAGGACAGCGCAGGTGAAGGCGCGGGTATTCGCGCCTACAACATCGGTACCCAGGAACGGATCGTCCGCGGCCGGATGCCGACCCTGGAGTTGGTCAATGAGCGCTTTGCCCGTTATCTGCGTATCGGCCTGTTCAACTACATGCACCGGAACGCGGAAATCTCGGTCGGCCCGATTCGCGTCCAGAAATACAGCGAGTTCATCCGCAACCTCGTCGTTCCGACCAACCTGAACCTCGTCGTCGCCAAGCCCTTGCGGGGCACGGCACTCTTCGTGTTCGACCCGAACCTGGTCTTCCTGGTGGTGGACAACATGTTCGGTGGCGACGGGCGCTTCCATACGCGAGTCGAAGGGCGTGACTTCACTGCAACCGAGCAACGCATCATCCAGGGCTTGCTCAACGTGGTGTTTACCGAATACAGCAAGTCGTGGAAACCCGTCTACGACATGAGCTTCGAATACATCCGTTCGGAGATGAATTCGCAGTTTGCCAACATTGCCACGCCTTCGGAAATCGTGGTTTCCACGACTTTTACGCTCGAGTTCGGTGGTGCAACGGCAGACATGCACATCTGCTTCCCCTATTCGATGCTGGAGCCCATCCGCGATCTCCTGTACAGCACCATGCAAAGCGACCAGTTGTCTTCGGACAAACGCTGGATCGGTACCCTGCGCAAGCAGCTGCAAGGTGCCGAGGTTGAAATCGTAGCCATGCTCGGCTCAGGCAAGGTATCGCTGGGACAGATACTCAGACTCAAGGTCGGTGACGTCATTCCCCTGCACATCCCGGACAAGATCGAGGCCTTGGTCGACAGCGTTCCGTTGATGGAGTGCACCTACGGCCAGCAGAATGGCCAATACGCTTTAAAGGTCGAGCGATTCATCGCCGCCTCGCCGGAAACCGCCCACGCGGAACCGGCACCAGGAGAAAACAATGGCTGACGAAATGGAAAACATCGAGAGTAACGCCGCCGAGGAAGGCCAGATCAGCGAAGATGACTGGGCTGCCGCCATGGCCGAGCAGGCCGTTTCAGACGCTCCGGCCGAGCCGGTCAATGCCCAGCCGGCGAACATTTTCCCCTCGTTCGGCAGCAACAACGGCAATGTCGGCATGATGAACGAACTCGACATGATTCTGGACATTCCGGTTCAGATCACTGTTGAGCTCGGCCGCACGAAGATCACCATCAAGAACCTGCTGCAGCTTGCCCATGGCTCGGTCGTCGAACTCGATGCGATGGCCGGCGAGCCGATGGATGTCATGGTCAACGGCACCCTGATCGCGCAGGGCGAGGTGGTCGTGGTCAATGACAAATTCGGTATCCGTCTGACCGACATCATCACGCCATCGGAACGGATGCGTAAGCTCAATCGCTGAACGCGCTGCGGAGTTTCGATTAAGATAGCGGGCTACGATCTCCGCTAGCGAAACCCGTCTTGTTACGCATCCTACTCCTGCTCGTTCCTGCCGCAGCCCAAGCCGGCGAAGCCGTTCAACCAGGCCTCTCGTCAGGAACCTACATCCAGGCCGGCTTCGCCCTGGCCCTCATCGTCGCCTTGCTCGCCGCAACGGCCTGGCTGGCACGCAAGGTTTCCGGAGGCAAGGGTTTCGGGCAGGCCGGCATGAAGGTTATCGGCGGTGTTGCGCTCGGCCCGCGCGAGCGCATCGTGCTGGTTGAAGTCGGCAATGACTGGCTGGTCATCGGCATCGTTCCTGGTCAGATTCGTACGCTGCACCGCCTCGACAAGGGTAGCCTCCCTGACGCAACGTCCGCCTCCTCGGCGGAAAAACCTTTTGCCCAATGGCTGCAAACCGTCACCAATCGCTCGCAACATGATTAAGCGCCTGCTCGCCTCGCTCCTGCTCTTGCTGCCTGCCGGGCTGGCGCTAGCCCAGGCCACGGGCGGCCTGCCGGCAATCACCAGCACACCGGCCGCCGGCGGCGGAACGACCTATTCGCTGACGATCCAGACCCTGCTGTTGATGACGGCGCTGACCTTCATCCCGGCCACGGTGCTGATGATGACCGGCTTCACGCGCATCGTGATCGTTCTCTCGTTGCTGCGCCATGCGCTGGGTACGCAAACCACCCCCCCCAACCAGGTCATCGTCGGGCTGTCGCTGTTCCTGACCTTCTTCATCATGAGCCCGGTGCTCGACAAGGTCTATACGGAAGCCTATCTCCCGCTGTCGGAAAACAAGATCAACATCATGCAGGCAGCCGAACGGGCAGCAGCGCCGATGCGCGGCTTCATGCTCAAGCA
>CAMKYP010000208.1 GCA_946477505.1 uncultured Dechloromonas sp.
CAACAGTCGGGGTGGCGATGGGTTTCATGATCTCGCTGCCGGGGCCGCCGAGGAACATGACCGGCAACAGCGACAGGGTGGCGCAGGCGACGGTCATCAGCTTGGGGCGCAAGCGGGCGACTGAGCCCTCGACGACGGCTTCCATGTAGCTCGTGCCTTCGCTTCTTCTCGTCAGCGCCTGGCGGATGAACACGATCATGATGATGCCTGTTTGGATGGCCACGGCGAACAAGGCGATGTAGCCGATGATGACGGCGGTCGTCATCGAATAGCCGAGCGCCCATTGGAGCGCCACGGCGCCGACGAAGGCAAAGGGCGCCGACAACATGATGACCAGGCTGTCGGTCAGCGAGCGGAAGGCCATGACCAGCAACGCCAGCATGATGAGGAGCGTGGCGGGCACGATCCATGTGAGTCGTTCATGGGAGCGGGCGACATTCTGGTGCTCGCCAGTCCATTCAACAGCATAGCCCGTGGGCAGGTCGAGCTTTTCGGCAAGCAGCCCTTGCGCCTTGCGAACGTAATCCGTCGCGCTGGCATCGCCGATATCGACATAAACATAGCTCGTCAGGAGGCCATTTTCGCTGCGCAGCATTTCCGGCATCTTGCGCACCGATACCTCGGCAATTTCGCTCAAGGCGACCGGGTGCCGGTCTGACGTCACGACGGGGGCGTTGCGGATCTTTTCGAGCGTGTCGATGTACTCGGGCGCGTATTGGATGCTGAGCGGAATGGTCAGGTTGTTGTGGTCCTTGAAGGCAACGGCATTGTCGCCGCCGATGGCATAACGCGCCGTCAGCATCGCCTCATCGGCGCGGATGCCCAGTCGGGCCATGCGTACCGGATCGAATCGGGTATCGATGAAATAGCCCGACGAGATGCGCTCGGCGATCACCGATGGGCTTTCCGGTAGGGTCCTCAGCAGTTCCTCGATCTGCTGGCTGAGCGACTCCAGCGTGGCGATGTCGCCGCCCTTGACCTTCAGGCCGACAGCCGTCTGAATGCCCGTGTCCTGCATCGCCACGCGGGCGCTGATTGGCTGTACCCAGCTATTCACATAGCCGGTGATCTTCATCGCCGCATCCATGTCGGCAACCAGCTTTTCCTTGGACATGCCGTCTCGCCACTCGGCCTTGGGCTTGAGGAGTATGGTTGTTTCGATCATTGACACCGGTGCCGGATCGGTGGCGGTGTCGGCTCTTCCCAGTTTGCCGAAGACCCTCTTGACCTCGGGGAAGGCGGCGAGCTTTCTGTCCATCTGCTGGAGAATCCAGGCGGCTTCACGGACGGGAACGCCGGGCAGGGTGGTCGGCATGTAGAGGACCGTTCCTTCGTCCATGCGCGGCATGAAATCGGTCCTGAAATGGCTCAGCAACAAGATAGCCCCGGCTATTGCCGCCAGGCTGCCACCGAGGAAAACATAACGGTGGTCAATGGCCTTGGTCACCGCTTGGCGATAGGCACGCGCCAATGCGGAATCGCCGGGGGCGCGAAGCGTGTCCATCGGCGCCTCCTTCTTGAAGATCCATTGGATGAGGATGGGCAACAGGAACATCGTCAGCAAGGTGGAAAAAGCCATGGCAAAGGTCTTGCTGTAGGCCAGCGGGTCGAACAGGCGGCCTTCCTTTTCGGTCAGGAAGAAAACGGGGAGAAAGGACACCAGGATGATGAGGAGCGAGAACAGCAGGGGGCGCGCCACGTGGGCGATGGAGCGGACGATGATCGTCCGCCGTTCCCGCGCATCGACGATGCCCGCCGAGCGGCGTCGTGCCGCCAGCTCCGCCGTGCAGTTCTCGACCATGACAATGGTCGCATCCACCATTTCGCCGATGGCGATGAAGAGACCTGCCAGGGAGAACAGGTTGATGGTTTGATGGAAGGCGGCGAGCGGGATCGCGGTGAAGGCGACGCCGAGCAGGAGGATGAGCACCGGCGCAACAGCCGTGCGGGCATTGCGTAGGAACATGATCATCACGGCGATGACGACGAGCAGTTCGTAAGCGAGCGTGGTCAGGAAGTGTTCGAGGGTGTCCCGGATCAGCGCCGAGCGGTCGTAGGTCGTGACGAGATCGACACCCGGGGGCAGTCCGGCCTTGATCTCCGTGAGTTTCCGGTCAAGGGCGTGGGTGACTTCCAGGACGTTTCGCTTTTGCTCCATGACGACAATGCCGCCCACCGCCTCGCCCTTGCCGTCGAGTTCGGCGACGCCCCGGCGCTGGTCGTAGCCCACCTGGATGTAGCCGATATCCTTCAGGTGGATCGGCGCGCCGCTGGGGCGATGGCCGACGACCATCAGTTCGAGCTGGTCGACGTTGTCGTAAGTGACGATGCCGCGAATCTGGTAATCCCGGTTGCTCACTTCCAGCGTGCGTCCGCCCGCCTCGGGAAAGGCGTTTTGCAGGGTCGCCTCGATCTGCTTCAAGGAGAGGCCGGATTCGGCCATGAGCGGTGGAAAGAGCTTGAACTGGTATTGTTTTTCAAGGCCACCCACGGAAGCGACTTCGGCCACGCCGGGGACACCTTGCAGGCCCGGCTTGACCAGCTGCTCGTGCAGCAGGCGAAGCTCCCGCAGGTCGAGCGAACCATCCGTGCCGACCAGCGCGTACTGATAAATCCAGCCCATGCTGCTGGCGTTGGGGCCGAGGGTTACCGTGGCATCGGCAGGCAGTTGCGGACGGATCGCGTTCAAGCGGTCGGTCACGGTGTTGCGGATGGCGGCGCGTTGCGCCTCGCGCTTCAAAATGACGTAAATGAACGAATACCCCATGTGCGAGGTGGCGCGGATCGATTGGATGCCGGGAATGCCCGCCAGGGACTTGATCACCGGCTCGGTAATCTGGCTTTCCAGAAGCTGCGGGCTGCGCGCCCACTTGGCATATAGGACGACCTGCGGGTCGGAAATGTCGGGAATGGCGTCCAGGGGCGCGGTGAAAATCGCGTAGGCGCTCAGTGCGATGGCGGCGAGCACGCCCGCCAGGACGAACAGCCTGTGCCGGATGACGTGTTCAATGAGGGTGGCGTTCATGGCTGGTGGCCGGCTTTGTCATTGGCGGAACAAACGAAAGCGCCATCGCGGCGATGAGCGACAACGGCGGGGAAGCAAGGAGCGGCTTTCATGTTTCGTTAATGGCGAAGCAGGCTGGCCGAGGGGGCCAGGCAGATACCCTGTCTCGGCGATTTCAGCTTTTCTTCAGCGTCGACGAAAAAACTCCCGATCGAGACCACTTGATTGCCTTCAAAAAGACCATGCCGGACTTCCGTATAGAGTTCCCCCTTCAGTCCGGTGCGGATTGGCCGAGGCGCGTAAAGGCCGCTGCCGGCAGGCTGCATTTCGATATAGACGACTTGTTCGCCGCCTTCCTCGATGATGGAGACATTGGGGATCGACAGATAGAGGCCGCGTTCGACAATGATTTCCATCAGGTAGCGGGCGCCGGGTGTGTGCCCCCGGTCCGCCAGGGATGCCTGGACAAGGATTCCGCCGGCTTGCGGCACGACCCGGAGGACTTTTCCCTGATGCATCAGCGTCCGTGAGTTGGCGGCGAAGCTGCGGGTGCGCTGGCCGACCCGCAGGCCCTCGGCGTCGAGGGCGCCGAGGCGGGCTGTGAGGGTCGTTCCGTCCGGATCAACGATGCCGGCGGTACGGACCCAGGTCTGGATGGGGCGCACCGCCGCTTCGGTCATGGTCAGGGTGAGCATGCCGGCCTGGCTTCCGGTCACCTTGACGCCGCCGGGCTGAACGGTTCGCATGCGCTCGCGCAGGTCCGCGCCCTGGGCGGGCAAGAGTGCCAAACAGCATAGTCCGGCAAGGGCAATTGCATAAGGATTCAAGTCGATCTCGGCTCCGGTAAAAGTCCGGCAGGTTCGAACCGGCCATTCCTGATGTGGCGGAACGGACCGGTTTGGCGCATTGCCCGGTCGATCAATGGCAGTAATTGTCCTTGCTGCCCATGATGTGCGTTCCCCAGGGATACAGGCCGACGTTCGGAATCCGCTCCACGGCTTCCGTCTTGCCGTCAATGATGTAGATGGAGTGGTTGGTCGATACGGCCAGGTAGATTTTCTCGCCCGCGATATCGGTGGTGGCCGTTTCCAATTGCAGGTTCAGACCAATCTTGATGCGGCCGGTGGGTTTCAGGGTCTGCATGTCATATACGTAGACGAAGCCGGTCGTCGAGCTGATCACAAACGCCTTGCCGGCCGCGAAATTCACGCCAGTCATGTCCGGACCGGCGGGTAGCGTGGCCGCGACTTCGTTCTTCTCGAGATCGATGATGGAAATGGTCTCGTCGCCGTTGTTCACGGTGATGCCGTACTTGCCGTCGTGCCCCATGTAGATGCGCCAGGGATTCAGGCCGACGCGGATGACCTTGACGACCTTGTCCTCGCGGGTATCGATGACGCCGACCACGCCCAGGTCGCCGTCGGCGGCATAGATGTAGCGCCCGTCGATGCTCATGGCGGGCATGGAGATGCCTTTGATGTCCGTCAGGTACTTGCTGGGGTCCAGGCGCGAAATGCCGGGCACGGCCGCAACCTGGATTTTCTTGAGCAACTGGTGCCGGGTCACGTCGATCACGCCGACCCAGTGCGCGCCGTAGTTGCCGACGTAAGCCTTGGAGCCATCGTGGGTGAAGGTGATGTTGAGCGGCTCCGCCAGTCCCTCGATGGTCTTGATCACGCTCAGCGAGGCCATGTCGATGACGGTGATCGAATCGCCAGCCGGATTGCCCTGATAGTAATAGCGTCCATCCGGGGAAAACGACAAATGCTCGGGCGCGATCCCGACCGGAATCTTCTTGATCAGTTCGAGGGTGCGGGCATCGATGATATAGGCGGTATTGGAGCGGGTGCCGCCGGTGACGACGTAGCGTGCATCGGGAGACATCATCACCATGTGCGGATTCACGTTGTTGCCCAGGAAGGTTCGCCCGAGGATCTTTTTGGTCTTGATGTCCATGAAGGAAATATCGTTGGAATCCCGCTTGACGATCATGACGACGGAGTCCGGATCGGTGACGAGCGTCTTGGCCGATGACGGGGCTTGATGTTTTTCCATGCCGGGGGGCATTGGCGTCGTCTGGGCAATGCCCGGTTGCGGAATGGCGATCGCGAGGGCCGCAAGGAGGCAGGTCAAAACACACTTCAGGCTGAAATTTTCCATTTCGTTTTTCCTCGTATTCGCTCAGAAGCCGACCTTCAACCGGACACCGGGAACCAGATAGCTTCCCTGGGTATTCGATTCGGTGACGTACTGCAGTAGAAAGGAAAGCGCCATACGGTCGGTCATGCGCAGGTTGTAGAATCCTTCCACGGCCTTTTCGTTGATGCCTGTTCTCAGGCTGGTATAGGCGTAGCCAACGCCCCACATGTCGAGGGGGTTGAACGTATAAGGAGTCCGGAAGGCCAGGCCGCCGCTGTAGAACTTCATGCTGTCGCCCCCGTTGGGAAGGCTGCCGACAAAACCGCTGCCGTAGCGGGCGAAAAGCGACACGGCGGGCGTCAGTTTCTGATCGGCGCTCATGCCATAGCCAGTGCGGCTGGTGCCGCTGCTGTTGTCGCTACGCCCCCAGATCCGGTAATGCCCCTCGGGAAGGGAAAACGGCCTGGCGATATATTCCGCCTCCGCCAGCGCATAGAGGGAGGTTGACAGGCTGGTCGCCCGGTCGTTGCTTTGCTGAAAACCCAACTTGAAATTGAGAGCCCCCTTGGGATCGAACACTGCGGCAACCCCTGTGCCGTTCGACGTCAGGCCAAGGACGGGGTTATTGACCAGTGCGCCGTTGATGAACCTTTCGGATTCGTCGTTGGCAATCGAGTTGCGATCGAAAATAGTCGTCAAATCCAGGCGGCCGACCGTGACGCCGAGTCTTTGATTCAATAATTCGGTTCTGATCCAGGCTTCGCGCACATTCAACTGATTGTTGCTGAGGCGGGCGGTTTGGTTGTTGATCAGATTGATCGCCGAAGGGACTTCCTGGTCCGGCGATGCGCCGCCGATCCCGACCAGATCCACGAAGAATTCGGTATTCAGCGCCGCCGATTTGGCTCTGAATGTGACGTCCGCCGCGGTCACCCCATAAGCATGGGTTCTGGCGCGATTCGGTCCGAGACCGGCTTCGGATGGCCTTCCTCCTATCTGGCGCGCCATTTGCAGCGTGGTCACGCTGGTCAGCCCCATTTCGATGCCGCTCGACTTGTCGGCGGCCAATGCCTCCTCGATTTCCTCGCGAATCGTCTGCCGACGATAAACTCGCTCACGGCGATAAGTCGTCGATGGCTGTGCCCCTTCGACAGGCTGGTCATACTCGTTTCCATCAGGGTCGACGTATACCTCGACTTGCTTGACCATGACTTTCGGCTCGGACATGACCGCGGTGGTTTCCACGTTGCTTAGCCGTGACTCCATCTCCTCCAGGCGTTGCGCAACCGCGTTCGTGCCGGCTGCGGGTGCGTTGGTGCTCGGGCGTGCCTGGGGCAACAGCGCTTGTTGAGCCAACAATTGTTGCCGCATTTCGATCAGTTGTTTTTCGAGAGCCTCGACGCGCTGTTGAAGCGCCTTGCGCCCCGCCGCGGCTTTGCCGGGTTTTGCCGGTGCGTCAGCGGCATGGGTATTGAGTGCGGCGAGAAGCGCAACCGCCGTTGCTGTACGTTTGAGATAGTCGTGCATGACTCCCCCTTGCTCCGGCTAACGTCCCCGTAGCCGTCATTGACGAAGGTAAAAGCGGAATGGGGAACCCGGGACAGTCGTCTGGGACAGTCGCACTGGCCGTTGCCTCCCCGCAACGCTCTCGCTCATTGTCGGTGGCAGGTCTCCTGGCTCTCGGGTCATCACGCTTCGCCGTCTTCCCGGAACCTGTCC
>CAMKYP010000209.1 GCA_946477505.1 uncultured Dechloromonas sp.
ATCTGCAGCGGCTTGTTTTCCTGGGCCATCATGGCCAGCGCGGCGGCGACTTCCTCGGCGCCGACATTCTGCTCCTCGGCGATCTGCGACACGATATTGGCGAAGAACTCCAGGCCTTCGGCGTTGAGCACCTCGGCGACCTTGGCCTTGAAGTCGGCGACGCGCTTGTTGGTCACGTCGGCGCGGCTGGGCAGGGTCAGCGGCGCGATCGGCTGGCGGGTGGCGCGCTCGATGGTGCGCAGCATGCGGATTTCGCGCGGCGCGACGAACAGGATGGCGTTGCCGTTGCGGCCGGCGCGGCCGGTGCGGCCGATACGGTGCACGTAGGCTTCGGTGTCGTACGGAATGTCGTAGTTCACGACATGGCTGACACGCGGCACGTCGATGCCGCGGGCGGCGACGTCGGTGGCGATGACGATGTCCAGGGCGCCGGACTTCAATTGCTCGATGACGCGTTCGCGCATCTGCTGGTTGAGGTCGCCGTTCAGCGCGGCGGCAGCGTAGCCGCGGGCATTCAGCTTGTCGGCCAGTTCGACGGTGGCCGTCTTGGTGCGCACGAAGATGATGGCGGCGTCGAAATCGTCCTCGACTTCCAGAATGCGGGTCAGCGCATCCAGCTTGTGCATGCCGCTGACCTGCCAGTAAACCTGACGGATGGCGGCGACGGTGGCGGTGGCCGACTTGATCTTGATTTCACGCGGCTCGACCAGGTACTTCTGGGCGACGCGGCGGATCTGTTCCGGCATGGTGGCCGAGAACAGCGCGGTCTGGTGTTGTTCCGGGGTGCGTTCTAGAATCCACTCGACGTCGTCGATGAAGCCCATGCGCAGCATTTCGTCGGCTTCGTCGAGCACCATGGTCTTCAGGTGGTCGAGGTTGAGCGTCTTGCGCTCCAGATGGTCCATGACGCGGCCCGGCGTACCGACGATGACATGGGCGCCGCGTGCCAGCTGCTTGAGCTGGATGGTGTAGCTCTGGCCGCCGTAGATCGGCAGGACATGGAAGCCCGGCAGGTTCTTGGCGTAGCTTTGCAGGGCCTCGGCAACCTGGATGGCGAGTTCGCGCGTCGGCGTCAGGATCAGGGCCTGCGGCTTGGCGACCTTGATATCGATCTGTTCCATCAGCGGCAGCGCGAAGGCGGCGGTCTTGCCGGTGCCGGTCTGCGCCATACCCAGGATGTCATGCCCATCGAGCAGGATGGGAATGCACTGGGCCTGGATGGGGGAGGGGGTTTCGTAACCGATTTCGCTGAGCGTCTTGAGAAGCGACTCGCTCAAGCCGAGCTCGGCAAAGCTTTCGACGGATGTCGACATATGCTGTTTCCTTTCCTCGTCGCCCTGCGTGTTGTTATAACTGGCGACGGATTGGCCCGATGGTCGGGCGGCCTGGGTGACCCCGACGCAGCCATGCCGGGGAATGAATCAATGGGGTGAATCCTGCACAAGAACCTACAAAACCGGGGGCTGCTCGGAATGACTGCGGGCGAAACATCAACGCATTGAACTGATTATTCTACACTTTTTCCGCGAGGGCCGCCAGTTCGGCGGCGCTGAAGCCGGCTTGCAAGCGTGCCGATTCGTTCATCGGCTGGATCGGCCGGGGGGCCTTGAAGCTTTGCAACAGCTCGCGATAGGTGCTTTCCGGTTCGACGCCGCGCTCGGCGCACAAGCGGCGGAACCACTGATCGCCAAGGCCGACGTGGCCGATTTCGTCACGCAGGATGATGTCCAGCACGCGGGCGCTGGCTTCGTCGCCGGCTTGTTCGAGGCGGCGCTGAATCGGTGGCGTCGCATCCAGGCCACGTGCCTCAAGCAGGCGGGGCACCAGCGCCATCCGGGCCAGCGGGTCGTCGGTGGTCTTCATCGCCATTTCCCAGAGCCCAGCGTGCGCCGGGAAGTCACCATAGTCGTAACCCAGGCTGTTCAGGCGTTCGCGCAGGATGGTGAAGTGGTACGCCTCCTCGGCGGCAACGCCGATCCAGTCGGCGTAGTATTCCTCGGGCAGGCCACGGAAGCGGGCGGCGTGGTCGAGCGCCAGGTTGATGGCTGAAAACTCGATATGCACGATGGCGTGCAGCAGCCGAGCGCGACCTTCTTCCGTCTGCGGGCTGCGTTGGGGAACCCGCTTGGGTGGGACGAGTTCCGGCTTGTCCGGAATGCCGCAGCGCAATTCGACTTCGCCGGTGTCGCGCCAGTCGAGACGGGCATTGGCCCAATCGTCGGCGAGTGAGGCGGTGAGTGCGAGTTTGCGGGGGATTTCGCTGGCGGCCAGTGCTTCGGCCAGTCGCAGGAAGAGGGATTCCATCAGGGGGCAGGGTTGGTGTATTGCAGGTGTATGGCGTCGATGGCCGCCAGGATTTCATCGGAGAGCGGCGTCAGCGTGGCCGGTAGGGTTTCCTGCAGTTGCGCCAGGGACGAGGCGCCGATGATGGTGCTGGCCACGAACCAGCGGGAGCGCACGAAGCCGAGCGCCAGTTGCATCGGTGTCAGGTTGTGCTGGCGAGCCAGCGCGACATAGGCGGCAACCGCCGGGGCGACGTTGGGCTTGGTATAGCGCTTGCCGAAGAAGGGCCACTGGGTCAGGCGGCCGGGCGCCGCCGGATCGGCAAGGTATTTCCCGGTCAGGTGGCCAAAGGCGAGCGGCGAGTAGGCGAGCAGGCCGATTTGTTCGCGATGGGATATCTCGGCCAGGCCAGTCTCGAAAGTCCGATTGAGCAAATGGTAGGCGTTCTGCGTCGACACGATTCGTGGCAGGTCCAGCTCGTCGGCAAGGCGAACGAACTGCATCAGGCCCCAGGCGTGTTCGTTCGAAACGCCGACATAACGCACCTTGCCCTCGCGTACCAGCTCGGCCAATGCCTCAAGCTGTTCGCGTATCGGCGTGCCCCCGCGCTCGGCCTTCGGGTCGAACTGCCATTGCCCGAACATCGGCTGGTTGCGTTCCGGCCAGTGGAGTTGGTAGAGGTCGATGTAATCGGTTTGCAAACGCCGCAGCGAGCCTTCGATGGCGGCGCGTATGTTGGTGCGGTCCATCGCTTGTGGGCCGTTGCGTATCCAGGTCAGGCTGCGTGCTGGACCGGCGATCTTGGTGGCCAGGATGATCTTGTCGCGTTGCTGGCGCTTGAGCCAGTTGCCGACGATGGTTTCGGTCGCCCCGTAGGTTTCGGCACGCGGCGGCACCGCGTACATTTCGGCGGTATCGATGAAATTGACACCCTGTGCCAGGGCGAGGTCGAGCTGCGCATGGGCGTCAGCCTCGGCGGTTTGCTCGCCGAAGGTCATCGTGCCCAGACAGATTTCCGGGACGGTCAGCTCGGATTTGCCGAGGGCGCGATACTGAATCGTGGTCATGTGTGTCTCCAATAATCAGGGTTGGCCGCAGAGGACGCCGTAAATCAGGATGGGGCGTTCGAAAACAGGATCGTAGCCGGCTGGGACGATCGCAAGATGGTGCTCGGTTGGGTCGTCGCAATGCTGGAGCACCCATTGACTGGCCGCTTCGAAGGCGTCGTCGAAGCTGGCGAACAGCGCGGCGAGCCCTTGAGTGCGTATGGGGAGCAGTTCACCCGTGCGGCGATCGAGGAGCAGGTCTGAGTCAAGCTGCTGGACCGCGTAGCCGGCCGGAGGGCGAGGCAGCGGCAGCGCCGACAATTCGAAGCGGTCGCCGAAGGTGTCGGCAGATAGGTGGTTTCCGGACATGCTCCATTTTATATCCACCAATTGGCCTTAGTCAGCGTTGGTCAAGGAAGGTTCAGGCTGCCATGCTAGAATGGCGGACTGTAACAATTACTTAACGGAACTGTCATGTTCGGTCGCTTGATGCCCAAAGAGGGCAAGTATTTCGATCTTTTCAACGCTCACGCGGAGCTGATTACGCAAGGCGGCAAAGCCTTGTCGAACCTGATCGGCGCGTTGGTCGACCAACCGGATCAGGCGGGTCGTTTTGCGGAGGAGATCGATAACCTGGAGCGCAAGGCGGACGATATTACCCATGACACCCTGTCGCAACTGCACACCTCGTTCATTACGCCGTTCGACCGCGACGAGATCCATCAATTGATCAGCGGCATGGACGATATCCTGGACATCATTCAGGATGTGGCGGAGTCCATGTCCCTGTACGATATCCGCAGGGTACCGCCGGAAGCCAAGGAAATGGCTGCAGTCACCGAAAAGTGCTGCCGTGCGGTCGAGTCGGTCGTCAAATTGCTGCATAGCATGGATAACGCACCGGCCATCCTCAAGTTCTGCCACGAAATCGACGAGCTCGAGTCGGAGGCCGATCGCGGCTTGCGCAGCTTGATGTCCAAACTCTTCCGCGACGAACCGGATGTCCGCGAGGTCATCAAGCTCAAGCAGATCTACGAGATACTCGAATCGGTCACCGATCGCTGCAAGGACGTGGCCGGCACCGTCGAAGCCATCGTCCTCGAAAACTCCTGATCGGGTAGCGCGGCATGGATACCGTGCAAGTCAGTATCTGGGTTGTCGGAACCCTGGTTTTCGTTGCCTTGCTGTTCGATTTCATGAACGGCTTTCACGATGCGGCCAATTCGATTGCGACCATCGTCTCGACCCGGGTTCTCAAACCGCATCACGCAGTCATCTGGGCTGCGGCATTCAACTTCCTGGCCTATTTCCTGTTTCAGCTGAAGGTCGCCTCGACCATCGGCAAGGGGACCATCGATCCGGCGATCGTCGACTATTACGTCGTCTTTGGTGCGTTGGTCGGGGCCATCATCTGGAACATCATTACCTGGTACTACGGCATTCCATCGTCTTCGTCACATGCGCTGGTTGGTGGGCTGGTCGGTGCCGCGGTTTCGAAAGCAGGTATCGACGGACTGATCACGGCTGGCGTGCTGAAGATCGTTGCCTTCATCTTCGTCGCGCCCTTCCTGGGATTTGTCATGGGCGGTCTGTTGATGGTCGTGGTGTCGTGGATCTGCCGGAAAATGGCGCCACGCAAGGTCGACAAGCATTTCCGGCGGTTCCAGTTGATTTCCGCAGCAGCCTACAGCCTGGGGCACGGCGGTAACGACGCGCAGAAGACCATTGGGATCATCTGGATGCTGCTGATCGCGACAGGTTACTCCCATACCTCTGATCACATTCCCGGCTGGGTTGTTCTGGCCTGCTACTCGGCCATGGGGCTGGGTACGATGTTCGGTGGCTGGCGCATCGTCAAGACCATGGGCAATCGCATCACCAAACTCAATCAGGCACGTGGTTTCTGCGCCAACAGTGGCGGCGCGGCCACCCTGTTTCTGGCAACAGCCTTTGGTATCCCGGTTTCTACTACCCACACTATTACCGGTGCCATCGCTGGTGTCGGTTCGACGCGCGGTGCTCGTCGTGTGCGCTGGGGGGTTGCCGGCGGCATCGTCTGGGCGTGGATACTGACCATTCCGTGTAGTGCTGCCATGGCGGCAGTTGCCTGGTACCTCGGCACCTTGGTGCTTTGATTCTTCGTTGGGTTTTGTTTTCGGCCCTGCTGGCGCTGCTGGCAGGGCTGGTCCGGCAATTTCCTGTTTTGTGGGAATTGGCCTTGGCGGGGCTGATCGGTGGCGTCTACTGGATATTTTTTCGCGTTCCGCCGCGCCACGACGATTAGGCCGGAATGTCCGGAACCAGCATCTGCTCCAGTTGCAGGATGCGATCTTTCAACAATAGCTTTCTTTTCTTCAGGCGCCGAACAAGCAACTCATCCGGAGGCGGCTTGTCGATCAGGTGAGTGATCACCAGATCAAGGTCACGATGCTCGACCTGCAACTCATGCAGTTGATTTCGAAGGTCGCTGATTTCGACTTCGGTGAGCGGGTGAAGTGACATATTCGTCTCCTGACGGCTTCCTTTGTTTTGCTAGAATACCCTGAACAAATCAACGGAGGAGAGAGAGATGCAGCACCATGTAATTGTGTCATTCGGAAAAGACAGGGAATTCGAATTCAAGTTTTCCGGTGGCGCAGCGCCGGATGATGCGCGTAAATGGTTCGACCATGAGTTCCGTGTTCTTGAATGCGATGTTGCCACACCGACGGGCAAAATCCTGGCGGTCGACCGCATTCTCAGTGTCGCCAAATATGCCGGCGAAAATCGTTTTCAGCAGCAAAGCGCCTGGGCCGATCAATTCGCCAAGTACACCGCGGCCTTGCTGGGTCGCGACCTGATCCGCGTTGATGTCGAGCATTACAGCATCGGCTATTGATGAACAAGGCGTTTGTGCGGGAGAGCGATGGCGATGATGAGGAGCAACTCGAGCCGTCGCTGAAACTCCCGCCCGGTACCCGCAATTACATTACCCCGGCCGGCCACGCCCGGCTAAGGGATGAGCTGGAAAACCTCGTCAAGCGCGAGCGTCCCCAAGTTGTCGAAATTGTCGCCTGGGCAGCTTCCAATGGCGACCGTTCGGAAAACGGTGACTATATATATGGCAAGCGTCGTCTGAGAGAAATCGACCGGCGCATTCGTTTCCTGAGTAAGCGTCTCGATCTGGCCGAAATCGTCGATCCCCTTCGCCAGGGTGACAACGACCAGATTTTCTTTGGTGCCAAGGTCACTATTGCCGATTCGGACGGACAGGAAAGCACCTATACCATCGTTGGTGTTGATGAGGCGGACGTACTGCGCGGAAGGATCAGTTGGATATCGCCGTTGGCACGGGCCTTGATCAAGAATCGGGAAGGTGATTCGATTCGTTTCCAGAGTCCGGTCGGTGTGAGGGAGATCGACATCATCGGAGTGGTATACGAAGAGATAGTTTGAACAAAAGCGGTTTTTGAAAAGAAATTTCAAAAGGGTGTTGACGGTTGGTTTTGAGTCTATATAATGCGCACCTCTTCTGCAGCGAC
>CAMKYP010000210.1 GCA_946477505.1 uncultured Dechloromonas sp.
CAGGATGTCCCGTATCAGCTCTACCCCAACCAGCGCATGGACATGCTCGGCAACGAGCAGAAACGTGTCAACCTACGCTATCTCGGCCAGTTCGACTGGGGTCTGTTCGAAGCCCGTGCCTATCACGAACGCGTCGACCACGCCATGGACTTCGGCGCCGACAAACGGATCTGGTATGGCGCGTCGTCAGGCAGTGGAGCGAACGGCTCGCCGTGTTCACCGATCAGCAGCACCTGTGCCTACGGCATGCCGATGTACTCCGCCGGGCGAACCACCGGCATCAACCTCAAGGGTGACATCGAGCTCGGCCAGGGCGACCTGCTGCGCCTGGGCGCCATCTACCAGCATTACACGCTGAACGACTGGTGGCCGCCTTCCGGTTCCGGCATGTGGCCAGGCACATTCGAGAATATCAACAACGGCAAGCGCAATCGCCTGGGCATCTTCTCCGAATGGGAGAAACGCTTCGGGCCGCAATGGACAACCCTGCTCGGCGCCCGCTACGAGCGGGTCGAGACCGACGCCGGCAACGTTCGCGGCTACGGCACGGCCATGGGCAATCAGTTGGTAGACACCGCCGCCTTCAACAGCCGCAGCCGCAACCGCAGCGACGACAACCTCGACCTGACCGCACTGGCCCGCTATACGCCGAGCCAGACCGCCGACCTCGAATTCGGTCTGGCCCGCAAGGTCCGTTCACCCAACCTGTATGAGCGCTACACCTGGTCCACCTGGAGCATGGCGGCGGTCATGAACAACTTCGTCGGCGACGGCAACGGCTATATCGGCAACCTCGACCTGAAGCCGGAAAAAGCCTACACCGCCTCCTTCACCTTCGACTGGCATGCCGCCGACCGTAGCTGGGAACTCAAGGCCACCCCGTACTACACCCATGTCGACGACTATATCGATTCCGTCCGCTGTACCGCCGGCTCGGCCTGTACGGCCGCCAACAGCAGTACACGCAACCAGTTCGTGGTGTTGCAGTACGCCAACCAGTCCGCCCGCCTGTACGGCCTCGACCTCTCCGGGCGCGCCTCACTGGCCAGGACCGAGTTCGGCGAGTTTGGCGTCAAGGGCCTGGTCAATTACACCAAGGGCGAAAACCGCGACACCGGCGACAATCTGTACAACATCATGCCGCTCAACGGCAAATTCAGCCTGACCCACCAAATGGGCGGCTGGGCAAATGCCATCGAATTTGTTGGCGTTCAGGGCAAGCACGACACCTCGGGGGTGCGCAACGAAATCGCGACCGCTGGCTATAGCCTGACCCACCTGCGCGGCAGCTACACTTGGAAGAATGTGCGCGTCGATTTCGGGGTCGAAAACCTCTTTGATCGCTACTACGCCCTTCCCACCGGCGGCGCCTATACCGGCCAGGGACGGACGATGAGCCTCAACCCGGCCGACGGCAGCATGCCCTGGGGCATTGCCGTCCCGGGCATGGGCCGCTCGTTCTACGCCGGCCTCAACCTGAAGTTCTAGGTCGCCACCACCAGCGATCAACCCCGGCCCGGTGCCGGGGTTTTTGCCATCTACATCGGAGATTTCACATGCCGAGCCCGCACAACAGACCGCGCCAAGCACGCCAGGCCGCCCCCGGCGCCGAAATCCACGCCGCCGGCAGCGAGGGCAAGGCGTGGCGCGTGAGCGAAGGGGTCATCCGCTTCGATCACGTTGCGGCCGATGGCCAAGCCGCCTTTGCCAGCCTGGCCATTGCCGGCGATATCATCGGCTGCGAGACGTTGCTGCTGGGCTGTTATACCTTCCGGGCCACGGCGCTGACCCATTGCCGCCTCGATCCGTGGCCGGAAGGCGGGAGCGCCGACAACGCGACCCTGCTCGCCTCGCTGAGCCGGGCGCAGCAGCGGGCGGCCGATCTGGTGGCGCTACGCGGTGGCCAAGCCAGCGACCGCGTCCTGGGACTGATCCGCCTGCTCACTGACCCAAACGGTCGCGTCGTGTTGCCCACGCGCCAGGACATCGCCGACATCACCGCCCTGCGCTTCGAAACCATTTCCCGCATCGTCAAGCAACTCGAACGCAGCGCGGTCATTCGCCCCATACGCCTCGACGGCGTTCATGCCACGCGCAGTTTCGCGCTGGCAAGCCCGGCGGGCTAGCGCGCCGGTTCGGTCAGAAAAGCGATCTTGACGATGTTGGCTCGCTGAGCTGCCGCCATCACGTCGGCGACTTTTTCATAGGGCACCTTGCGATCGGCGCGCAGGTGCAGCTCCGGTTGCCGGCTGCTGGCAGCTGCGAAACGGCCATCCAGCGCATCGCGGGCCAGCGCTTCACCGTTCCAGAAAATCCGCCCGTCGATGTCGATCGCCAACTGGATCACCTCCGGCTTTTCGTCCAGCTTGGTGGCCGAAACCTGGGGCAGGTCGATCGGCACCGCCTGCTGGAACAGCGGGGCGGTGATGATGAAGATGACCAGCAGCACGAGCATCACATCCACCAACGGCGTGGTGTTGATTTCGGCCATCGGCTGGCCGGTTCCGCCTTCGTCGAAGCTCCCGAACGCCATGATCAGACCACCTGCTTGGCGCGCGCTGCAGCGATGTCGACCAGCTGCGTATTGCCGCCGACCCGGACGCCGGTTGTCAGGTAGGCGTGCAGGTCATGAGCGAAGCCGTCAAGTTGCACGGCCAGGAGCCGGTTCGAGCGTGTGAAGGCGTTGTAGGCCAGCACGGCAGGAATGGCGACGAAGAGCCCGGCGGCCGTCATGATCAGGGCCTCGCCCACCGGGCCGGCCACCTTGTCGAGGACCACCTGAGTGGCGCCGGACAGCCCGACCAGCGCGTGATAAATACCCCAGACCGTCCCGAACAGGCCGATGAATGGCGCCGTCGACCCCACCGAGGCAAGAAAGGTCAGCCCGCGCTCGATACGCGCCTGGGTGTTGACGATATGCGAACGCATGGCCCGAGTGACGAATTCGCTGGCGTTGACCCCGGCACCGATACCGCGTGCCGCATTCTGCTGATGCGCCTGCGCGGCGTGGGCGCCAGTCAGCGCCAAACCGGCGAAGACACCGGACGGATCGTCGCGGCGCAAGGCCTCGAGCGCCTCGGGCAGCGAATTGGCGCTCCAGAAGGAGTTCAGCACGCTGTCCGGCGACCGCGAGGCCCGCCAGGCCGACAGCAGCTTGCCGAGAATGACCGTCCACGAAGCGACCGAAAGCAGCGCCAGTATCACGGCGGTGGTATGTGTCACCAGGTCGCCCTGGCTCCAGAAGTGGGCCAGGCCCATGGATGAGTGCATGAAATTTCCTTTGTGAATCAGTCAAGCGCAAAGGCGATCGGGACGACCACCGACGAATCAATCGGCTCATCACCGCGCCGGGCCGGGACAAAGCGCCAGCGCCCCACGGCGTCCATGGCCGCGGCATCGAGGCGCGGAAAACCGCTCGACTTCGAAACGACCACGTCCAGCGCGGCGCCCTGGGCGCTGACACGCACCTTCAGCAGCACCTTGCCCTCCTCGTTCAGGCGACGGGAAAGCGCCGGATAGACCGGCTTCGGGTTATGCAGGTAGTCGGCATCGAAGCGCGCGGCCACCACGGCGACCGGTGCCGGAACCGGTGGTGCAACGGGCTGCGGCACCGGGGGAGCCGGCGGTTGCGGAGCCACGGCGAAGCTGCTGGGGGCCGCCGGGGCAGGCGCCGCCAGAACCGGTTGCGGTTGAACGGGCGGTTGCTTGCGCACCGGCGCTTTCGGCGGCGGGGGCGGCAGAGGCTTCGCGGTAGCCGGCGGCTCCTCGATCATGGGCAATAGCCGGACGCTGATGCTGGGCGGCAGGGCAATGAGTTCGTTCTTGACCGAAAAGAAGAGCAGGGCATAGGCCAGCACGACATGCATCAGGACGACGGCCAGCAGGTTCACGGCCCGCTCGGTCGGCGAGGGATGACGCTCGGCCTGATCCAGAGGCGGCAAGACCATCGTATCGTTCACAGCCCTTGACTCATATCAAAACACACACAAAAACAGCAACTTACAACAAAACGATTGTAGTCGAGCGGTACCGCGTTGCCGATGCGGCATATTGTCGCAGATTGGCGCGGCACACCCCAGGCCCAACGCGGCGACGCGCTCACTGCCCACTGACGCGTGCCAGCCGGAAGGTCAGCCAGAAGACGCTGCCTTCGCCCAGCACGCTGCGGCAACCCACTTTACCGCCCATTGCCAAGGCAATTTGCCTGGTCATCGCCAAGCCAACGCCGAGGCCGCTATAGAGGCGGCTTTGCGAATTGTCGCCTTGCTCGAAAATCGAAAACAGCCGGTCGATATCCTCGGCGGCGATACCAACACCTGTATCCTCGACTTCCAGTCGCACATCCAATTCGCCCCCGGGAAGCGATTCGGCATTCGCGCGCAGGGTGATCCTGCCGTTCGGCGTAAAGCGCATGGCGTTGTCGATGTAATTGGCAATCGCCCGCCGGATGAGCACCGGGTCACCCACCACCCGGGCATCGGTCAGGTGCGTATCGCGCACGAATTCCAGTCCCTTGATGCTGGCTTGCTCGGCGGCCATGTCCGCTATTTCGTCGATCAACAGCGGCAGCGCAAACACCTGCTGCTTCATCGCGAGTCGACCGGAATCGATCCAGCTCATTTCCAGAATGGCGTCGATGGTTCGCGTCAGGCCCTGGGTCGCCGCTTGCAGCCGCTCCAGCAATTGCGTCTGCTTCGCAGTCATCTCCTGACGCTTGAATATCTGCAACAGGCCATTGATCTGGTGCAGGGGTGTCCGCATCTCGTGGCTCATGTTGGTCAGAAAGCGGCTTTTCACTTCCGACAGGCGTTCGGCTGCCTCCCGCGCCAGCGACAGTTCGCGGGTACGTTCGTTCACCTGCTCTTCCAGATGGTCGCGATACTGTGCCAACTCAAGCTCGAGACCATGCTGCTCGGTAATGTCGTGGCCGATGCACAGCACCCCTTCGAAACGCTCATGCTGGCCCAGGATGGCCCGATTGAACCAGCGCACCCAGATTCGCCGGCCGTCCTTGGTCACGTTTTCATTCTCGTTCGCGCTCTCGGCATATGCTTCGGGATCGCCGAGGATGGCTGAAATCACGCCCGCCAAATCGCGCTCGGTCACGCTCTCCGATGCCGGAACGATAGTCTCGACGATGGGCCTGCCAATCACTTCGTCGGCACGGAAACCGAACACCCGCTCGGCAACCTCGTTGAAGTAAGTCACCTCCCCCGACGGCGACAGCCGAAGAATAATCACATTGGCATTCTCGACCAGCTCACGATACTTACGCTCGGCGCGCTGCCGCTCGCCGGCTTCCCGCTGGAGGGCGAAGTTGATGCGACGCATGCGCGCCGCCACCAACAATGCGCACACCAGTAGAGCCAGCGTGATCGTCATCGACCACAACAACCAGGCGGGAAGCACCTGGCGCCGATCCGGCGCGTAGAGAAAAGGCTCGATGTCGAAATCGCCCGGCATCAGCTGCTGGCTGGCATAGACCGCAACCACATGCCGCCAGCGTCCCGGACTCATGTAGCCAGCCTCGACGATATCCGGACGCGTCAATTCGCGAATCTGCTCCGCCTCGAAGCGCAGGTGTTCCAGCGATTTTCCCTGCGTGTTGTAGCGTTCGATGATCAACTGCGCGATTTCATCCGAATGATCCAGCGCATACACCAGCCCTTTCAGCGTTGCCTCACGAAAGGTCCGGACCAGCTCGGGACGCTTCCCCAGCGTCGACTCCGCGGTAAACAACATGTTGCCGAACAGGTCGATCCCTGCCGAACGCGGCGTGAGCAGCAGATACTCGTGCTCTCGTCCGCGGATCAGAAAAGGCTCATTCGAGAGATAAACCGCCTTGGCCGCATCCTTACCGCTGTCAACCGAAGCCAGGGTCCAGTCGCTCTGTGGCACCAGCTTCAACCGGTTCGCCGGCAGACCCGACGCCCTCAAATAGGCCTCGATTTCATTGCTGCTATGCACATCAACGGCGACTGGCCGGTCGGCCAGGTCACTCACGCTATTGATCCCGTGCGCCCGGCGGGCAAGCAACCCGATCGGCGAATGCTGCATCAGCGCCGCCAGGGCGACCACCGGCTTGCCTTGATGGCGCTCGATGATCAGCGACGAAGTGCCGATGCCGAAATCCACCTTCCCGGAAAGCACCGCCGACACCGTGTCGACGCCTGGATCGCCCTCGAGAATATCAACCACCAGACCGGCATCGCGGTAGTAACCCTTGGCCTCCGCAGCATAGAACGCCGCAAATTCGAACTGATGCTTCCACGACAGTTGTACCGAAACACGCTCGAGGCCCAGCACCGTACCCGCCCAACCCGCACAGGCGATGGCAAGCCAGCAATGGAAAAAGCGAAGTACCCCTGAGATCATGGCAATATCGGTATCTGGTGTCCCTGAAATGGAACAAAGTGGCTTGCGCAAAGCCTGAAGGGCACATGATAGCCGGAACACCAGCGGCCACCGGGACAGACCATCAGAAAACGTGGACGTGACGGCGGGGACCGAAGTCCCCGCCGGCTGTCTTGGGTAATAAGGCTTCAGCGGCCCCAGCTAGCCGTTATTAGGCGGCGATAGCGAATTGCTCATCATTGGCAATTATGGATTTGCTTCATTAACGTCGATCGCCTGACGAGTTGCCTGCGCACCTTTGCCCGCCCTGTCGAAGCCAGTACACCCCCATCCAAACGCACTCAGACAAATGCCCTTGGGTGGAGGTGAGGGGAATCGAACCCCTGTCCAGAACGCCTCCAGATTGCCGGAATTACAACCATGCTTCGAATT
>CAMKYP010000211.1 GCA_946477505.1 uncultured Dechloromonas sp.
GTCGCCCGCCTGCTCGCAGCGAAACCCGATGCCCTCGTGCTGGTGGCCAGCACGCTCGATACCGCGCGCCTGGCCCAGCAGGCCCGGCGGCAGGCTCCCGGCTTGCCGCTCAGCTCGTCCGAATGGGCGGCCTCGGCCGAGGCGCTGATCGAAATGGGCGGCAGCGCCGTCGATGGCCTGCTGATGACCCATGCCTACAACCGCAGCGACGACAGCGCGGCCTACCAGAACTTCCGGAATGCCTTCAAGCAACGCTTCCAGCGCGAGTTCGGCTCATTTTCCCTGCTCGCCTACGATACGGCCAACATCGTGTTCGCCGCCATGAAAAAGCGGCAAGCCGGCGAAGGCATGAAACGGGCGCTCCTCACATACGGGCCGTATCAGGGCGTGCAGCAGGAAATCCGCTTCGACGCCAATGGCGATGCGACCCGCAAGGTTTATTTCACCGAGATTCGCGGCGATGCTCCGGTACAGGTGAAGTGATGAAAACCCAACTGCGTGAATGGCCCCTGCATGCTTACCTGGGCGTGCTGCTGGCCATCACGTCGATGCTGACCTTCCTCATCGTCGGCTCGATCTTCCTGCTGATCCGGATTCCGCAACTGGAATCGGAAATTCGCACCCGCGCCGAAAGCGATGCCCGCGAACTGGCCTTCCGCATCGAAATGCAGATGCTGGCGCAGCAGGAACAGCTGGCCCTGGTCGCCACCGCCTTGCTCAACAGCGAAGCGCCGGCCACCCTGATCAGTCAGGCGGTGGTGGGCGGCAAGGTGTTCCGGGCGCTGTACCTGCTCTCGCCGCAGGGCGAGGTGATCAATGCCGGGCTAACGCCAGAATATCGCCACCTGGAGCGCGAGGTCCTCGGCAGCGACCTGTCGGCGACACCGCTTTTCCGCGAAGCCCGCCAACGGGGGGCGCCGGTGTGGAGCGACAAGTACCTCTCGTCGCTGAGCGGTGTCGTCACCGTCGGCCTGGCCGTGCCGGCCAGCGGCGACCGCGTGCTGCTCGCGGAAATACCGCTCGACTACCTGCTCAACATCCTCGACCACAATCCGGCCGACAAGCAGCGGGCCATCTGGGTCATCGATCAACGGGGCGAACTGCTGGCCGACACGGAATCGACCAAACTGCTCGGTGGTCTCAATCTCTACAATTCGCCGATACTCAACGCCGTGCTCAAGGGCGAGGAATTACCCACGCAGTTCAGTTTTTCCGGCCAGCAATACTACGTCGGCGGTGCACGCTCGCAGGCGCTCGGCTGGTCGTTCATCGCCCGCCTGCCGGCCGGTTTCGCCAACCCGGAAATCCGCATGACAGTGCTGATCGTGGTCGGTGGCTTCCTTGCCTCGCTGACCATCGGCGCACTGCTCTCTCTGTATGCAGCCAGACGTCTGTTGCGGCCACTGTCGGGCATCGTCCAACGGGCACACCAGATCTCTCTCGGACAAACGGCCGATCAGTGGCCGCGTGGACGGATCGTCGAATTCAACCGGCTCTCCGCCGACATCGGCCACATGGCCGACGCCATCCTGACCCGCGAACAGGAGTTGCGCGACCTCAACACCCAGCTTGAGGCCCGCGTCGACGAACGCACCATCGCCCTTTACCAGGCCAAGGAAGCCGCGGAACAGGCCAATCGTGCCAAGAGCATCTTCCTGGCCAACATGAGCCACGAAATCCGCACCCCGCTCAATGCCATCAATGGCATGGCGCTCCTCATCCGGCGCAGCGGCCTGGCTCCGGAGCAGAGCAGCCGCCTCGGCAAGCTGGAAGCCGCCAGCCAGCATCTGCTCGAAGTCATCAACATGGTGCTCGATCTCTCCAAGATCGAAGCCGGAAAGCTGGTGCTGGAGGAAACACCATTCGAACCGGCCACGCTTTTCGAGAACGTCCGTTCCATGCTGCACGAGCGCGTGCTCGAAAAGCACCTGGAGCTGATCTGCGAACAGCCGACCGATTTGCCGTGCCGCCTGATCGGCGACCAGACACGCCTCCAGCAATGCCTGCTCAATTACGCCTCGAATGCCGTGAAATTCACCGAGAAGGGCACTATCGCATTGCGCATGCGCCTGCAGACGGATGAGCCGGAACACGTGATCCTGCGCTTCGAGGTCGAAGATACCGGCATCGGCATCGCCCCCGAGGTTCAGGCGCGATTGTTCAACGCCTTCGAACAGGCCGACGGTTCGACCACCCGGAAATATGGCGGTACCGGTCTGGGGCTCGCCATCACCGCGCACATCGCCGCGGCCATGGGCGGCGAGGCCGGGGTGCGCAGCGAACCGGGGAAGGGAAGCACCTTCTGGTTCACCGCCCGCCTGAAGAAATCGGCGGATGGCCCGATACCCGAGCCTGTCCATCCTGACGATTGCGAAGCCTCGCTGCGCCAGTTGTATTCGGGGATTTCCATCCTGCTGGTGGAAGACGAGCCGGTGAACCGCGAGGTGGCCGAGATTCTTCTCGCCGACATCGGTTTCCGGGTCGACACCGCCGAAAACGGCGTCGAGGCAGTCCAAATGGCCGGCCAACGCCGGTACGACCTGATCCTGATGGACATGCAGATGCCGGAAATGGACGGCCTCGAAGCGACGCGCCGTATCCGTGCGCTGCCTGGAGGCAGCGATCTGCTGATCATCGCCATGACCGCCAATGCCTTTGCCGACGACAGGGAACGCTGCCTGGCGGCCGGCATGGATCATTTCACCACCAAGCCCATCGATCCCGAGGTCTTTCTCAAGCTCCTTCTGACCAGCCTGTCCCAGCCGCACAGCCCGCCGCCAGCGCAGGCCGGCGCATAAGCGCCCACCGCCAGGGCCCTCGCCTATAATGCGGGGCTGCACAGGAGAACCCGCATGAGCTATTTCAAACACCACGTCTTTTTTTGTACCAACCAGCGCGAGGCTGGCGAGCAATGCTGCAACAACCTCGGCGGCTCCGACCTGTTCGCCTATGCCAAGGATCGCATCGGCGCCTTGAAGCAGAACGGCCCCGGCGCCATCCGCATCAACAAGGCCGGCTGCCTCGGTCGCTGCGACAACGGGCCGGTCATGGTGGTGTACCCCGAGGAAACTTGGTATTCATTCATCGACAAGGAAGACGTCGAGGAGGTCATCCAGGAACACCTGATCGGCGGCAAGGTCGTAGACCGTTTGAAGATTTGATGCCATGAAAGCCCCCGAAGAGAAAATCCTGATCGACGGCCCTGCCGGAAAGATCGACATCATCATGGAGCGTCCGGATGCGCCGAAAGGCATCGCATTGGTCGCCCACCCGCATCCGCTCGGCGGCGGCGCCAATACGAACAAGGTTGCCTACACCCTGGCGCGCACCTTCGTCGGGCTTGGCTACGCTGCTTTCCGCCCCAATTTCCGGGGCGTCGGCGAGACCGAAGGCGTGCATGACGAAGGCGTCGGCGAGACCGAGGACCTGCTTGCCGTGCTCGACGAAGCCAGGCGCCGCTGCGGCGACCTGCCGGTCGTCCTTACCGGCTTCTCCTTCGGCGCCTATTGCCAGAGCCGGGTCGCCAAGCGCCTCAAGGAAGCCGGCCACCCGGCCCAACGCCTGGTCCTGGTCGGTACGGCGGCCGGTTACGTGGAAAGCACGCGGCATTACGACACCGAGGCCGTGCCGCACGACACCATCGTCATCCATGGCTCGGACGATACGCTGGTGCCGCTGAGCAACGTTTTCGAGTGGGCTCTGCCGCTCGACCTGCCTGTTGTCGTTGTCCCCGGCGCCGATCACTTCTTCCACCGTCGCCTGCACGTCATCCGCGACATCATCACCCGCGCGTGGCGGCACTAGACGTCCGCGACCTGCGCAAGGCCTACGGCGACCAGGAGGTGGTCGCCGGGCTTTCCTTCGCTGTCGACTCCGGCACCTGTTTCGGCCTGCTCGGCCCGAACGGCGCCGGCAAGACCACCACGCTGCGCCTGTGCCTCGGCCTGACCGCCCCTGTCAGCGGCAACATCGCCCTGAATGGCCACCCGATCCCCGCCGAGGCACAACAGGCGAGGGCGCGCGTGGGCGTTGTACCGCAATTCGACAACCTCGACCCGGATTTCAGCTGCGCCGAAAATCTGCTCGTCTTCGGCCGCTATTTCGGCATGACCGATGCGGACATCCGTAGCCGCATTCCGCAACTGCTCGACTTTGCCGGACTTGGCAGCAAGGGCGACGCCCGCATCGCGACGCTGTCCGGCGGCATGAAGCGGCGCCTGACGCTAGCCCGGGCGCTGGTCAACGACCCCGATATCGTCTTTCTCGACGAACCGACCACCGGCCTCGACCCGCAGGCCCGACACCTGATCTGGGACCGCCTGAAACAACTCAAGTCCGCCGGCAAGACGCTGATCCTGACCACCCATTTCATGGACGAGGCGGAACGCCTGTGCGATTCGCTGATCGTCATCGACCACGGTCGCAAGATCACCGAGGGCAGCCCGCGCGCCCTGATCGCCGAACACATCGAGCCGCAGGTCGTCGAAGTCTTCGACGAGGCACGCGGCCAGCTACCGCTCTTCGTCGAACGCCACCGCCTGCTGTGCGAGCGCGTCGAAACCAGCGGCGAAACCGCTTTTTTCTATTGCCGCGACCCGCGCCCGCTGCTCGCCGCACTGGCCGAAGCCGATGGCCTGCGCTACGTGCACCGCGCCTCCAACCTCGAAGACGTTTTCATCAAGCTGACCGGCCGCGAACTGCGCGACTGAGCCCTCCGCTTCGGCGCCTGAACCCGGCGGCAGACGAGGGGCTGACAATCTGTCGCGCCCCCCTCCCAAGGTATGACATAAGGCATATAATCGGCGCTTCATGACCTTGACCGAGACTCGCGTGGAAGACCTCCTGCTCAACCCCGCCAACCACCAGAAGACGGCGGCCGATGCCGTCGAATCCCGGATGAAGATTGAACTCCGCGATATCGGCATCCCGCCGCGACCGACCATCCTCGCCCAGATAGAACAGGAAACAGCCAAGGACAATCCCGATTTCCTTTTTCTCGCCAAACTTCTCGGCCAGGATGTCGCCCTCTCCGCCGGCGTGATCAAGGTCGCCAATTCGCCGTTCTTCTCATTCGGCAAGAAGGTGCCGACGGTGCAGGAGGCCCTGCTCGTGCTGGGACTCAAGCAGGTACTCAGGACCATCGCCGGGCTGTCTCTGCGGCAGGTATTCAAGCACGTCCCGAATATGGACCGTTTCTGGGATGCATCGGCCACGACGGCGGAAGTCTCGGCCATGCTGGTCAAGCAGATCGGCAATGGCATCGGCATCCGCCCCGAAGACGCACACACCTTCGCGCTATTCCGCGACTGCGGCATCCCGATGCTGATGATTCCCTTTCCGGAATATCGCAATGTCCTGATCAAGGCCAATCAGGAAGAAACCCTGAGCTTCACCGACATGGAAGAACAGGCCATCGGCCTCAACCATGCCCTGCTCGGTGCCCAGCTGGCGGAGGACTGGCTACTCCCGGAAGAAACCTGCCAGGCTATTCGCCATCACCATGATCGGGTCGCCCTCGAAGGCGGCCTGGATCTGACGGATCGCACCCGTCATCTGATCGCTGTCGCGCAACTGGCCGAATACCTGATCCAGCAGAAAACCGCCCAGTCACAGGACTGCGAATGGAAAAAGCTCGGCGATGCCAGCCTCGCCTGCCTCAAGCTGACACCGGAACAGCTGCCTGAACTCGCCCAAACCTGCCTGCCGGAAACCAGCGGCTGAGCCGCCCCTGCAGACGGCCCACCGAATGCTGTCACAAAGCATTACGGTCGACGCAGCGCAGCGCCCCTAGAATGGCAGGCAATCCCCGCCGCCCCTTTTGCCGAACAACCGCTCCGATGCACGCCACCTTGCCCGCCCATCGCCCAAGCCTGACCGGCTTCCTGCCGGTGTGGCAACGCAATTTCCTTGTCTGGCGCAAGCTGGCGCTGCCGTCGATTCTTGGCAACCTGGCTGATCCGCTGATCTACATGCTTGGCCTGGGCTACGGCCTGGGTGCCATGCTGCCGACGATCGAGGGGCAACCCTACGTCGCCTTCCTGGCCGCCGGCACCGTTTGCGCCTCGACCATGAATGCCGCCACCTTCGAAGCCCTGTATTCGGCGTTTTCCCGAATGCACGTGCAAAAGACCTGGGACGCCATTCTCAACACGCCGCTCGGCCTCGCCGACGTGGTCGCCGGCGAACTGTTCTGGGCGGCAACCAAATCGCTGTTCTCCGGCGCCGCCATCCTCGTCGTCATCACCGCCATGGGGCTTACCAACGGCCCGCTGATGCTGTGGGCACTGCCAGCCATCGTCCTCACCGGCCTGGCCTTCGCCGCGCTGGGCCTGATCTGGAACGCACTGGCGCCGAGCTACGACTTTTTCATGTACTACTTCACGCTGTTCATCACCCCGATGACACTGATTTCCGGCGTTTTCTTCCCGACCGACCAGCTCCCCGCCTGGCTGGCCACCATCGGCGGCTGGCTGCCGCTGGCCCAGGGGGTGGCGCTGGTTCGTCCGCTGCTCGCCGGACAGGTACCCGCCGATGCCCTGATCCACGTCATGGCGCTCGTCGCGACTGCGGCGGTAGCCTTCGCCATCGCCCTGCATCTGACCCGCCGCCGACTCCTCAAATAGAATTTCCCCATGGAAACACTGACCGTCATCACCAACTGCCCCGACGAGGAAACCGCCAACGCCATCGCGCTGGCCATCGTCGAGGAAAAGCTCGCCGCCTGCGTGAATATCCTGCCGCGCGTGCAATCCATCTACCGCTGGC
>CAMKYP010000212.1 GCA_946477505.1 uncultured Dechloromonas sp.
ATCGCTTTTATGACGACCTACCAGTAAATGGCCGGTTGTTCAGAGAGTCCTTAGAGAGAGTAATCGCCGTTAGAGAGTTGACGCGATCCAGTTCCTTTTTTCTATCTTCAATCAATGTGGGAAGGTCTCTTAGTCTACGCTTGGAATTTGCGAAATACTCTTCAATTTGAATAAGGCTGTATGCACGCTGGCGATCATGAGGAGGTTCGCCATCGTCGCCAAATGGAACGTATGGTCCATTTTCTCGTCGCGGTTTTATCGGGCGCAGCTCCGGGTCGTCATCAATGGATATATGGGATGTTTCGCTAATGTTTCGCTTTATTGAATTTATTTCTACAGATAGTTTAGGGGTGTTTATAAAGAATGCTTGGAATACTGGAACCGTGAAAGCGACTACTAAACCGATAGTTGCTGAGATTACGGGGATTATTGATGGGTTGCTTCCTGATGCGAGGGCGATTACGTATCCGAAAACTGCACCAAAAACGAATAACGACAGCTTAATTAAGTGCCGCGTTGCAGGTTTTTCCTTTTTCATAGTTATCCAGTTATGAGTTGAAGATTGTATATAAAGTAAGTGTTTAATTATCCAGCGATGGCACCGGGTCTTTCGATTACTACCAACTCCCTTGTCGCCCGAGTCATCGCCACATACAGCAGCCGCGCCTCTTCATCCTTCCGCGGGTCATCCACGGCTGCGCGGCCAACCCCCGGAATCGCTACCAACGGAAACTCCAGCCCCTTGCAGCTATGCATGGTCAGAAACTTCACCGTGTCTTCTTTTTCGGCAAACGTGATGTCGTCCTGGTAGGTCACGGGGATGCCGGCTTTGCGTAGCGTCGCCAGTACCGGTTTGCCGATGCCGTAGTCGCGGTAGATCACCGCCATGTCGCTCCACGGGGTGCCGGTCTTGTGGGCTTCCTTGAGGTGTTGGGCGATGTAGTCGGCTTCATCCTGTAGCGTCGGCAGCTTGATGATCAGCGGTTTGGGGCCGTGGCGGCCGGCGCTGATGGGGGCGACGAGGGGGATACCGTCGTCGTCCGAAACGCTGGGCTTGAGCAGGTCGCTGGCGATGCCGCTGGCGAGTTCGAGCACTTCTTGCGTGTTGCGGTAATTGATCTTGAGGATGGTGGTGCGGCCCTGTGCCTGGATGCCGAGGCTTTTGAAACTGATCTTGCCCCGCTTGTCGCGGCCGTAGATCGATTGGGCGTCGTCGTAGAGCACGAGCAGCGAGTTGGTACTCGGATTGACCATCTGGGCGACGAGCTTGAGCCATGCGGGCAGGAAGTCGTGGCCTTCGTCGATGAGTACGGCGTCGTACTGGCCGGCCGGGACGATGTTGGCGTCGACGGCGCGGATCAGGCGGTCGACGAGTTCGGTGGCGTAACGGTCGCTGTCCGGGCCGCTCTGTGGCAGGTCGGCGTTGTAGGCAACGAGCTGGGCGCGGCACCACTGGTGGAAGGTGTGCACGTGCACCTTGTCGGCCAGCCCCTTGCCGGCCATGGTGCGCGTCAGGCGCTTGGCCAGCGTGCGGTTGTAGCAGAGGACGAGGATGGGCCGGGCGCAGACCTTGGCGAGGTGTTCGGCGCGGTAGCCGAGAATCAGCGTCTTGCCGCTGCCGGCGACGCCGTGGATGACGCGGTGGCCTTCGCCGAGGCTGCGTGCGAGTTGTTCCTGCTGCAGGTCCATGACGCGGACAATGTCGGGGATTTCCGGCTCCTGCGCGTCGAACAGCCCGGCTTGTGCGGGAGCGGCGATGCGGATTTCGGGAAACAGGTGCCAGCGGATGCGGTCGATCTGCGGTAGCGAGAGCGGCACGCTCCGGGCGAATGGGAGCATCCCCCACAGCCGCTCTTGAAAGGCTTCGGCATCGACGCTTTCGGTCATTTCGTCTTGGCAGATGACACGGTGCGGCTCGATCACGTCGCCGAGGTTGGTGCTCTCGAATTGCTTGCGGCTGATGTTGGCGAGGACGATGCCGTAGCCCCACGGAAAGAGGAGGGTGCCCTGCATGCGCCCGCTGTTGATGGTCAGTTGCGGGTCGCGTTGCAGCAGATTGCAGACTTCGTGGGCGTATTGCCGGGCCTGTTCCAGCGGGTTGGCAACACGCTTGAGCCCATTGGCGGTGAGGATGCTGGCACTCTGCCGGTCGATTTCCCGGATGGTGTCGAGCTTCCAGTCCTTCACTTCGAGCACCAGAATGCCCCGGCGCGGGTTGAAGACGACAAAGTCGGGATGCACGTTGTGCGGGCCGAGCGGCACGTCGTACCAGAGCAGCCAGTCGTCCTCGAGCTTTTGTTCGAGGCGGTAGGCAAGGCGGCGTTCGCCGCCCGTCATGCGCGAAACGCAGGTTCCGATTGCCGGAATCAGTGCAGCCAAGAACGATCTCCCCTGTTTTTTGTATGTTCTTGGCGTTTGATTATGTCATTTTGACATGCTGTATGGGTGTGAAAAACTTGGCGAAAAGGTGCTTGAGTAGTGGAAAAACACAACTTGCCCCGCTTTTGTGCTGGCTCGTGCGGCCTTGTCGGCGTGAAGCCAGGAAACCATGCGAGATGCCAGCATGTTCATGCCGGCCTTGGCTTTAAGCGGGTTGTAGGTGGATTCAGGACGACCGTTGATGGCGGTCGGGATGCACTGGAGCGCTTGGAAAGCGCAGGCTTCCGCAGCAATGGTGCGGATTTGCCAGTCGGTACCTTGCCGGAAACCGGACTGCCCTGCTGCCGGATTTGATCGTGAGTGTGTCAGGCAGGAGGGGCCGTTCTACCTTCACGCAATAACCGTCATTCGCCCGATGCTGCGCGTTGCGTTGCACTTCGATCGTTTTGACGGTCGGCCGGGGCGGCGCTTTCGACGAAGACCCGGCTAAACATCGGAACCAGCAACTTGTTGCCAGTCTCGCTGAGATGGTCGTCATCGTTATATATCGGCTGCAAGTCGCGGCTGCCATAACAGCGCTCGGTATCGCACAACTCCGCTGTCGGGTCGAGAATGGTCACGCCGCACAGTCGTTCCGCCTCATCTTGGGCTTCCCATACCCATTGATTTCGAGCCAGATATTCTGTCCGGGAAATGGAAACATCCTCACGAAAACCGAATCCCAGCCGCCGCGACAGAACCTTGGGTACGTTAAAACCCATTTCCGGAATCGGGCGAACAAGATAGACCTTGCGCCGTTTCGCCGCGTGGCAGGCAGTTTGTACGATTGCATTCGCAAATTCCGTGAAAATCCGCTCGTCGCGCTGGTCATAAGGCATCGAAAAATAGACCCCGGGCCTCGACGTCGCCTTGCCGTCTTCGTTGGCGCCAAACACACTCGCTGCGTAACGATTGGCAATGACGACAGGCATATCCCCCGGCAATTCATCAAGGCGTTCAGTTGCCCACTGAATGAAAGCCTCGCACGAATAGTCGTTCTTCTGCCGCGCCTTCGCTTCCGGGATGCTTTTCAGGCCCAGTACATACGCGCAACCGCTATACGACCATTGCACGACACCGGCCTGCTGCCCGCCGGCAGCAGAAAGCGCCGTGACCATCGCTGACGTGTGACTGTCGCCCAGCGCGAGCACTCGCCACGCCTCGCCGCCCCAGACGCACGATGGGGATTGGCGCCCGCTCATGGTGTGGCATTGATCCCGCCTCGGGTTTACGCTGGATGAGGCGGCTGCAACGCTTTCCACCTCGGGCCCCAGCCGTCCTTCAATCCCTTGTGCCAGCCGAACCGCGATAGCCAACGTGGCAGGAACGGCAACGGCGAAGCCGGCAACGCCCCAGAAACGCCGTGGAGACAACTGGCCCATATAGCGCCTTGCGGGCAACTCGACCCATTGGCAGGAAGCGTGGCCGAGCAGAAAGGTGGCTGCGATCCCTGCAGCGATGGCCAATGGGTTGTGCTGCTGTTCGACGAACGCAAGGGCGACCACCATCGGCCAGTGCCACAGATACAGCGAGTAGGAACGATCGCCAAGCCACTGCGCCAATGGGAAAGTGGTCCAGATTGAGCCCTGTCGATGGGCGCCCAGGACCATCATTGTTCCCAGCACGGGAATTGCGGCCCGCCAACCCGGCCATGGCGTGAGGCCATCGAAGAGCAGGATGGAGAGAATGATCAGCACGAACCCGGAGAGTTCTAGCCCCGCTTTCGCCCGGAATCCCAGCGCCAGGTGCCTGGCTAGCAGAAATACCAGTCCACCTGCCAGCATTTCCCAGGCGCGTGCCGGCAGAAGGTAGAAGGCACTGCTTGACGACTCGGCGGTAATCCACGCAGAGGCAGCGAACGATAGCGCCCCGCCAAACAGAACGACAAATACTTGCGCACTACGCCCAGGCCTCAAGCGCCATGTCGTGGCCAAGATGATGGGAAGCAGCAGGTAAAACTGCCATTCGACGGACAATGACCACGTATGCAGAAGCCATTTGTCGTGGGAGGCGACATCAAAATAGCCGGCTTCGCTCCAGAACTTGATATTGGAGAAGAAGCCCAGGGCGGAAATGACATGGGTCGCCAGTGTTTTGTAATCCAGCGGCGCTAAAACGAAATAGCCGATCAAAAGAATGACCGTGCATAAAACCAGCAACGCGGGCACGATTCTTCTCACCCGTGCCGCGTAAAACGACAATATGGAAAATCCTCCGACTTCGAGGCCTTTGATGACAATCGACGTCATCAGGTAGCCGGAAATCACGAAAAAAACATCGACGCCAATGAATCCCCCGGAAAATCCGGGTAATCCAAAGTGGTACAGGATGACCGCCATCACGGCCCAGGCCCGCAGGCCATTGATATCCGAACGAAACGCCATCGTTACCTTGGCTTCAAATATTTAATTTGTATGGATTATAAGTTACATGATCAGATGAATATTCAAGCCAGACCTTGCCTTTGCCGGGGCGAATCAAACATTCCGTTCGCTTGATATTCAGCGCCGGGAATGAGCGCACCCGGCCGATTGCAGCCAGATTCCTCGTTACTGTCCGGCCCGTTTCCCCATCGCCTCACCGACCAGCATGGCAAAACGCCGTGCCGCCGTTGCCGGCGTTCCGGGAGCGTAGGCCGCCAGCAGGCGGGCGGGTGGCAAGGAAGGGAGGGGACGGCCGGCGAGCTGGGTGATTTTTGCCATCTCAGGGCCGAGCAGGCTTTCCGGCAGGGCGGTGATGCCGAGGCCGCAGCGCACGGCGTGGCTGAGGCCGGTGACGCTGTGGCCGGTGTAGGCGAGCGACCACGCTTGCCCGGTGCGGGCCAGGGCGGCGGTCACGGCGAGGCGGAAAACGCAGTTCTCGCCGAACAGGGCGAGCGGCAGGCCGGTCTCGCCGGGCGTGCTCAGGCTGTCGCGGTAGGCGCTGCCGGCCATCCACACCAGCGCTTCCTGCCACAACACCTCGCTATCGGCGGGGGCTTTGTCGCCGCAGTGCTTGTAGAGAGCGAGGTCGAGCGACCCGGCGGCGAGCGCCTGTTGCAGGGCTTGCGAGGTGTCGGCATGAAGGGTCAGGCGCAGGCGCGGGTAGAGCGCGCGAAAATGCGGCATGACGGCCGGGAAGACGCTTTCCATCAACTCCTCGGGCAGGCCGATGCGCAGGGTGCCGATTTCGGCATCCTGGGCGATGGTGGCGTAGGCTTCGTCGTTGAGGCGCAGGATCTGCCGGGCGTAGGCGAGAAGCGCCGTGCCTTCGGCGGTCGGCCCTTCGACACGGCCTTGCACGCGCTGCAGCAGGGTTTGCCCGAGTACCTGTTCCAGCCGCTTGATCTGCAGGCTGACGGCCGACTGGGTGCGGCCGAGCTGGGCGGCGGCGGCCGAGAAGCCGCCGCTATCGACGATGCAGGCAAGGGCGCGGAGGGCTTCGATATCGAGGTGGCGGCGCGGCATCATTTCCAATAATTGTTTTGAACAGAGATTAATCAATTTTTGTAATTTAAGGGTAATCGCTACAGTCTCCTTGACGCAAGTTCATTTCACCCAAGGAGAACAGCATGCCCTTCATTCGCATCACCCTCGGCCAATCCGTAGCCCTTGCCCGGCAACACACCCTGGCCCGCCGGGCGACGGAATTGATCGCCGCCATCCTGCACAAGCGGGCGGAAGTGACCTCCGTTCAGGTCGTGACGGCCGGTGCGGACGCCTGGTGCATTGCCGGCGATGCCGTCGCGCCGACGTTGACCCCGTCGCACGCCGAGTTGTTCATTACCGAAGGCACCAATACGCCGGCCGAGAAGGCGGAGATGATCGTCGCCCTGCATCGTGCGCTGGCGGAAACCTGCGGGCCGTTGCCGGAGGCGAGCTACATCGTCATTCATGAAGTGCCGGCCGGCAACTGGGGCTATGGCGGGCTGACCCAGGCGGCACGCCAGCAGGCGCGGCAGGGGTTGTAAGGGCATGGCGACGCTGGCGATGCGTGGGGCGCAAGCCGATGACCGCTGGCTGGCGGTTGGGTTCGTGACCCTCTCCGGCGCCGGCTTTGTCGGCGCCCGCCTGGGGCTGCCGCATGCCGAACCGTTTGCCTTCCTGGCGCTGCGTTTCGGGATCGCCGCCATCATCCTCGCCGTGATCGCCCTGGCCATCGGCAGGGACGTAGCGCGCGCACCCCGGCAATGGGGGCATATCGTCGCGGCCGGCCTGCTCACGGTGGGGGTTTTCTCGGCCGGCGTGTTCTACAGCATTGCCGGAGGCGTCTCGCCGGCGCTGTCAGCGTTGATTGTCGCCCTGCATCCGATTGTGGTCGCCATTGCAGCCCCGGCCCTGCTCGGCGAACGGGTGGGGGCG
>CAMKYP010000213.1 GCA_946477505.1 uncultured Dechloromonas sp.
GAAGGAAAAATCGCAACGGCTATCCGGCGTTATACGGCAGGCAGGAGGAAGTTGCCAGTGCTCGAACAACGTAGCCCCCCCACCGGCGCGATCGCAATGCACAGTGGCCGCCCCTGCTCCCGAGTATCAGCCAGCCGATCCGGGTCGCCAGCCGTCGGGCTCCGGCCCCGGCAGCACCTTGCGGCAGCTGAGCCTGCACGACGCGCCGGCTGAAATCTGCTTGTAAGGCCCGCTTAACCGTCCTGAAATACCGGGCACCTACGCTGTCCCCCTTTCAACCCGACAGCCCATGCCATGAAAAGAAAACAGCTCACCCTGGCCATCCTGGCCTCATTCACCATGACCAGCGCAATGGCCGATCAGGCTTTTCCCGCCACCCTGGCCGGCCATGCCGTATTGCCGGCCAAGACCTTCATCGCGCCACCGAAGGATGCGCCGGATAGCCTCAAGGTTTCCGGCAAGTACACCGGCCCGGAGAGCAAGCGGGTCGATGCGGTGGATAGCCTGCCGGGCAACTCCTATCTTTCCGACAAGGCCGTGCCGCGCCCGACCAATGTCTCGCTGCCGTTCAAGGGGCAGCCGGTGCAAGGCTTTTCGGGCATCCAGAGCAACGGCGACGGCAGCTTCTGGGTGCTGCAGGACAACGGCTACGGCGCCAGGAACAACAGCGCCGATGCCATGCTGATTTTCCACCGCGTCCAGCCGGATTGGCACAAGGGTGGCGTCAAGCTGCAAAAAACCGCCTTCCTGCACGACCCGGACCGCAAGGTGCCTTTTCTGATCGTCAACGAAGGTACGAAGCAGCGCTACCTGACCGGCGCCGATTTCGATATCGAGTCGATCCAGGTGATCGGCGATGCCGTGTGGTTCGGCGATGAACTCGGCCCCTACCTGATCAAGACCAATCACCACGGCAAGGTACTGGCCGTCTTCGAAACCAAGGTCGACGGCAAGACGCTGAAATCGCCCGATCATTTCTCGGTGACCACCCCGTCCACCTCCGGCACGTTCACCACGGTCGCCCGCCGTTCGCGGGGCTACGAGGGCATGGCCGCCTCGAAAGATGGCCAGTTCCTCTACCCGCTGCTCGAAGGCCCGCTGTGGAATGCCGACGACAAGAAGTGGGAGCAGAAGGATGGCCGCGAATACCTGCGCATCCTGGAATTCAGCGTCGCCAAGGGCGAATGGACCGGCCGCTCGTGGAAGTACCTGCTCGAGCAGAACGGCAACAACATCGGCGACTTCAACATGATCGACGCCGACACCGGCCTGATCATTGAGCGAGACAATGGCGAAGGCCTGCCCGAACACGCCTGCAACGGCCCGGCCCGCCCGGATTGCCAGAACGTGCCGGCGAAGTTCAAGCGCGTCTACAAGGTCAGCCTGAAGGACGCCGACAGCGAAGGCTTCGTCAGGAAGATCGGCCACATCGACCTGCTCGACATCGCCGATCCGAAGCACGTTGCCCGACGCGGCGGCAAGGACGGCAAATTCACCTTCCCCTTCGTCACCATCGAGGACGTGGATGTCGTCGATGCCGAGCATATCGTCGTCGCCAACGACAACAACCTGCCCTACTCGGCCGCTCGCCAGCCCAACCTGCAGGACGACAACGAATTCATCCTGCTGCACGTCCCCGAACTCCTGAAGGCCCGCTAAATGAAGCTCAACGCCCAAACCTTCAAGCACCTCTGGCTGGTGCTGGCCCTCGCCGCAGGCAGCGCGCTGGCCGATACGCCGGTGCTCGACATCTACCTCGCCCGCCACGGCCAGACCGACTGGAACCTGGAAAAGCGCCTGCAAGGCGGCACCGACAACCCGCTCAACGAAACGGGTCGCCAGCAGGCCAAACAGCTCGGCGACAAGCTGGCCGGCGTGCCGATCACCGCCGTCTATAGCAGCGGCCTGGTGCGCGCCGAAGAAACCGCCGCGCTGGCCCTGCCCGCCGTCAAGGCGACGCCGCTGGCTGCGCTCTCCGAGCGCAGCTTCGGCAAGTTCGAAGGCATGTACGAGGACGGTCGCGATGCCGCGATGACCGCCGAGTTCAAGGCGCGCGGCAGCCAGCCGGACGACGGCCTGGACGGCGGTGAATCATTGAACAGCCAGGCGCAGCGCGTCGCCAAGGCCATTGATCAGATTCGCAAAGCGCACGCCAAGGGCAACGTGCTGGTCGTCAGCCATGGCGGCGTCACGCCGCTGATCCTCGGCCATCTGCTGAAATTGCCGGTGCCGGAGGCGGTCGCCCGCATCAAGCAATCGAACGACGAGGTCTATCTGGTGCGCGTGATCGGCCAGCAGCCGCCGCAAGTGTTCAAGCTGATCACCCGCGAAACGCTGGAGCAACTGTAAGCAGCGGTTCAAGAGCAACAACCCGGCAGCGCTCAAACAAATCAAGAGTGGCGGATGATGTCCGTGCTGTGTTCGAACCAGCAGAAGAGGCCTTCTTCGGCAAGCAGGCGCTTGAGGAAGGCGAGATCGCTTTCGCGGTATCGCACGGTCATGCCGCGCTTGGGGTAGGCGGCGGGGTCAGCCAACTGCCAGCGCCAGGCAGGAACGAGCTTGCCTTGGTCTTTCCAGTTGGGGAGGAGTTCGTCGAACCGAATTCAGCGGCGGACCCAAAGCGGCACTTTGGGGAGGTCCGCTGGAATGAGGGGTCATGAGGCTGCAGGGGCGATGCATCCATCGCAAAAAATCAACCCGCTGGCTGGACGACGGTTCGCAAATGGTAATAGTCCGCCGTGCTGGCATCCGTCTGCAAAGTGCCGCCCGTTGCCGAGAAATGCTCGAACGAGTCATGCACGTAAGTTTCAAAAAAACCTTCGACGGGAGCCGGAATGGCCTCGCGCTTTGGGGGATTCTGGTTTTCTCCTCGCCCTTCCGGCGTTCGCGCCGAGAATTTCAGCAGGTGCCTCATGATCCGGAAGTCATCTTCCCGTGCCTTGTTACCCTTGAAACGCGCTTTTTTTTGTTCAACATCCTGCATGGCCAGACCCGAGTCGATCCAGCGCCAGTATTGATTCATGTGCGCCTGGAAATGCTGCGACATGGCCCCCGACGGTTTCACGGCGGCGATATAGTCGTTCAGGGATTTCTGGACCACAGAAGGGACATCGAACGAAGGTGCGTATCGAGTCCTCCACAAGAAATCATCTTTTTTCATCTCTCCTACCGACATCATCTTCAGTCCAGCGCCACGCGCTTCATCAAGCATCTGCAAGAGCGCAATCCGTGCCAGTTGATTCGAACGGCCTTGCTCGTCGGGTTCGTAACCGCCGCCAATGTCGGCGTGGACGCCGGGGTAAACCACGCAGCGATGATCACGGTCGACCTGGGTCAGCGGAAAGGCCGCGCGCAATTCATGGGCGGCGACGATATGCGTGCATTTCTCGACGAAGGCCGGCACCTTGGTCTTGATCAGTTCGGGCATCTTGTTGGTGCCGGCCCAGCCCACCGATTCGACGGTGTCAAAAATACCGAGAAACTTGACATTCAGTGGTACGCCATCATAAGTCAGTTTGTTGCCGGCCTTTTTGACCTTGCTGTGAGCTGCGAGCCAATGCAGGAAAGCCCGTGCTTCGGTGGCGCCACGTGAAAAACCGAAGACGGCAAGGTTGATTTCGTCGACCTTCCGAACCACGAGCCAATCCTCAATGGTTTTTATTAGGTCGAATGTCGCTTTTTCCAGGCGCTCGGTAATGCCATCGGCAAAGCCCTTGCCCAAGTCCCTGTCGTCCGCTTCCTCATAGCCCTCGGTTTTTACGGTATGCACCCCACTACGGGTATACACCTTGGTTTCCTCGTAACGTTCCCGAAAACTGAAAGCCCGCCCCAAGCCCTCGTAGTAGAGCGGAATGATGCCCTCCTCAGGCTTGTTCTGATGCGCATCGTACAGAGCCGCAACATTGGAGTGGCATTTCGGGAAATCCCGTTCACGGTGATTGCCGGTACCGTCAAAAAACATGGAAATCCACATCTTGAGGTGGCACACCGGGCAGGCCGCAGACGGGGTTGAGCGCGTTTTCTCCCGAGCACGTTTAACCATGTTCTCGACTGATTTAACTTTTGGCGTCAGCACGTCACCCATGTCACTTCACCCCATCCGTACGTTCCATTGGCCCTTCATTCATGGGGCCGGAATAGTTAATGACTTTTTTTATACCAAGTGCGCTTAACTGACTCTCAAGCAAATCTCGGCGCGGCCAAGTGTAGACAGAGCGTAGCTCCATCACCACCTTCCGCCCCGGCAAGATATGCACCACGCCGTAATGCGCCAGATCGGGCCACCATTTCTCGATTTGGGCGGTGATTTTGTAATCGCCTGATGAGGATTGAATTTCGACTTCGACCTCTTTCGCATTTTCAGGCAACTTGAAACAACACATGACACCGCCGCCTGAAACATCGCCCGGCACAACTTTGCTCATCGCCGTTCCTGCCGTTTTACCGTTGATTTTTACGGTCGCCAAACTGTCCTGCGAGTAGTTATAAACAATCCCGCTCAAACTGATTGTTGCCGGCTCCTTGGCACTGCACCCTGTCAGGCCCAGAGCTAGAAATCCCCCAAGAATGGCAGCTTTGCGCCACGAACAGATCCCTGTTGCCATGATCTACTGCTCCTTGTCTTTCAAACGTTCATCCCACTGGCTCCAGACATCTGGAGAAATCTCATCCAACACCGCACCGAATGAGGGTTTGTTTTTTGCCCGATAGCCCATGGCTTCGGCGAACGGCGCCTGTTTCTCGAAACCCGGAGGAAATTGCAAACTCAGTACGCAATACAACGCCAGGTCTTCACGTTGTTCAAGACCGAATGACTTGGCCGTGTCGATACGTTCCCGGATCAGGGTTTGCGCTTCGCATTCACTATAGGAGGCCAGCAGAAGGCTATCGGCATCATTGACCTGCGCCATGGCAGCATGTACGAACAGGCGGTCTTCAAGAGTTTCCACCGTCTTCTGATCGAAGCGCAAGGTGCCGCTCTTTCGTTGCTTACCGGTCGCTGAAATCACATGCAGCCTGTTGCAGGCATCCAGCGCAGCCCAATGTGTCAATGGGCCAAGGCAAAGCCCCATCTCTTCCGGCTGGAGGGTCGGAAACAGCGCGGCAGTGACGTGGCTATCCTGATAGCGAAACAGTACAGCCGTTCGATTGTGAATCTCCACCTCGCGTATCGCTTGCAGATGCGCTGACAAGGTCGGGAAATCACAGTTCCCAAGCAAGAAACTGACTGATCGACTCGCCAATGCTAGTTGGGCGAGATTGGGTATTTCTTCACGGGGAAACTGAACCAGTCTCGGCCCCATGGAGGCAATGGTCGTGCCTTCGAGATCGACGTACAAATTGACGGCCGTACCCCACTGATGTTTATCAAGCGTCTGAATCTGCTCGACGCTTAATCGTTGAACATCGATCAGGGCGTATTGAGGGGTTTCCTCTTTTTGTGACAGCCAAGCGACCAATGTATCGACGGTTTGGCTCTCAATGCATTCGTAACGCCAAGCCATGATTACTTATCCAACTGAACAAATGCGGCACCATTGCGACTCGCCGCCAGCAGGCAGCTCGCCTTTCGCTCGGGCGGATTGGCGATATTGAGTTCGCCAACATTCCAGGCCGGCAAGGTCGGAGAGCCTGACTTCGGCCCCGTCCAATCCTTCTTTGATGCCTTGAACTCCACCTTCTTGGGCGCATGCAGTTCGATATTCCCACCCTCGATCTTGAGGTAAGCCCCCTGGGCGGTGGCGAGGATTTTCTGTTGGGCGCTGGCCGTGAGTTTGCCGGTGGTGCTGGCAATGGTCACTTTTTTGTCGGCGGCAGCGGTTGTCTTGCCGCCCTGGCTTTGCTCGCTGACCGTGCCGCTGGCGGCGTGCAGGTGGATGCCGGTTTCCTGGTTGGGTTTGTTCTTGTTGCTGGCCTTGCCGACGGTGAAGAGCGCGATGCCGTCCTTGACGGCGAGGCTGTGGTTGCCCTGGGCGATGAGGTTGGTGTCGTGCCCGGTGGCGATGGCGAGGTTCTGGCCGGTGGCAAGGATGTGGTGCTCAGGGGTGAGCTGGGCGATGCCGGCCGGGGCAGCGAACTGGAGGCGGGGGTGCGACCAGGCAGGGACGGTGCCGGTGCCGCCAAGCGTGGCTTTGATGCCTTCGTTGTTTCCTTTCGTGCTGGCCCCGTGGGTGGCGGTGGCGCCCAGGGTGGCTTCGGCCCGTTTCAGGCTGTCGAGGGCGGGGAGCTTGTCGGCCGCCGGGTCGCCCTTGAGGCCGGCGTTTTGTTTGTGGGCGACATCGGCCAGGCTGTGGCTGATGTTCCTGGCTTCCTGGGTCTGGGTGATGGGTTCGCGGCTATCCAGCTGCGTGCCACTGGCGTTGGGGCGTGCATCGGCGCTGAGCAGGAGGCCGTTCCCGGCGCGCAGCGCCAGACTGGCCTGGGTGCCCAGTTCGCCGCCATGGCCGCGGTCGGCGAGTCGGGCGTTGTCGGTTTGTTGTTTGAGGTGGCCGAGTTGCAGGGTGCTGTTGTATTGCGTCGTACCCAGTTCGATGCGCGCTTCGCCGGGAGTGTCGTCGAAGACGAGTTGGTTGTAGCCGCCCTGCCCGCTTTTGCTGGTGGACAGTTGTTGGGTTTTGATGCCGGAAAGGCTGGCCTGGTGGGTGTGGGCGCTGTCCTTTTCTCCGGCGAAGAAGGCCGGGGCGTTGGCGCTGGTTTGCTGGGTGCTGCCAGCGATCCGGTTGCCTTGGGCGTCGGGGTTGCCGCT